>JBPYDQ010000087.1:0-3702 GCA_051986135.1 Terriglobales bacterium
ACGCCCACCAGCGCGGCGTCATTCATCGCGATCTGAAACCCGGAAACATCCTCGTGGATGAAAACGGCCAACCAAAGATCCTCGATTTCGGTGTCGCGCGTGCGACCGACAGGGATGCGCATGCCACACGACACACAGATCTCGGGCAGCTCGTTGGAACGCTGGCTTACATGAGTCCCGAGCAAGCGCTTGGCGATCCTTTGGCATTGGACACGCGCAGCGATGTGTACTCTCTGGGCGTCATTCTCTTTGAGCTTCTCGCCGGACGCAGGCCGTATGAAATCAGCCGGATGCTTCATGAGGCGGTGCACACGATACGCGAAGAGGACCCGGTTCGGCTGGGCTCGATCAGCCGTATCTATCGTGGCGACCTGGACACGATCGTTGCAAAGGCACTGGAAAAGGACAAGACGCGGCGATACGCCTCGGCAGCGGATCTGGGTGCCGATATCCGGCATTATCTCAACGATGAGCCTATTATTGCGCGCCCTGCGAGCACGGCTTATCAGTTGCAGAAATTTGCCCGCCGGCATAAGGCCCTTGTGTCTGGTGTGGCGGCAGTATTTGTCGCGCTCACCTTTGGCATCGTGGCAAGCACACGGCAGGCTGCGCGCGCGACTCAGGCGCAGCATCAGGCCGTGCAGGAACGCGATCGTGCGCTGACGGCCGAGAAAGCAGCAAGTGCTGCGGAAGCTCAGGCGTTTCGGGAGCGGAACCAAGCGCTTAAGGAAAAACAGCGTGCGGATACCGAGACCGCAACGGCAAAGGCGGTGAATGATTTTTTGCAGAATGACCTGCTGGCACAGGCCAGCCCTGCGAACCAGGCGCAGCCTAACAGCAGGCCCGATTCTGAGCTCACTGTTAAAACGGTGCTTGATCGTGCGGCGGCACGCCTCACTGGCAGATTCGCCGAGAATCCAGTGGTTGAAGCTTCCATTAGGATGACGATTGGTGAAGCGTACTTAGATCTAGGGCTTTCTCAGAAAGCACAAGAGCAGATAGAACGTGTGCTTAGCTTGCGGCGCCGCGTGCTGGGCGAAGGAGCCCACGAGACTCTCAGCAGTGAGTCTTTTCTGGCCGCTATATATACGAACCAAGGCAAGTATGCTCAAGCTGAGTTACTTCAGACTAAGGTGCTCAAGGCTCAGCGCCAGCTCTTAGGTGACACACATCCGGAAACTCTGGACACCATGAATGGTCTAGCAATAGTGTATAAGGAACAGGGCAAAAACGAGCAGGCCAGAATTCTTCTTCAGAAAACTGTTGCGGGGCTGCGTCGTGTATTAGGACCGGACGCTCCCGATACGTTGAAAAACCTGAATTTACTAGCTGAAGTTTATCGGGCCGAGGGCAATTTTCGAGGGGCAGAGCCTATCTTTCTTGAGGTTCTGAAGGCGAAACGCCGGGTAGTTGGAGATGAGAATCCGTTGACGTTAACGACAAAGAACGATCTGGCCATCGTATATGGACTTGAGGGCAAGTATTCGGAAGCCGAGCAACTGTTGTCAGAGGTGCTGAATGTTCGGCTTCGACTGCTCGGCGAGGCCCACGCAGATACGCTGACCAACATGGGTAACCTCGGAGAGCTCTATCGTATGGAGGGAAAGTACGACAAAGCCGAACCACTCCTCACGAAGGCCATCGAGATCCGGCGTCGCGTGTCGGGCGAAGAGCATTCGCAGACCTTGACGACAATCACTTATTTGGCACATCTCTACTCGGATAGAGGCCAGTACTCACAGGCAGAGGCCCTTTTCACCAAGGTTTTGGAGGCACGCCGGCGAACGCTGGGTCCAGAACATCCGGCCACGATAGCCGCGTTGGCCGCACGCGGCGAGTTGCGCCTGAAACAGGACCGATACGCCGAAGCCGAGGCATCGCTTCGCGAGGCGCTGAAGGGTCAAGAGAAGGTGAGCCCCGAGAGCTGGAATCGGTACAACTGCGAAAGTTTATTGGGCGCCAGTTTGATGGGTCAGAGAAGGGACACCGAAGCGGAGCCGCTGCTGGTATCCGGATACGTAGGAATGGTTGCACGGGAAGCAACTATTCCTTTCGACAACCGGGGAGCAGTGAATCAAGCAGGTTCCAGAATCGTCCAACTCTACGGGAATCTTGGTAATGCCGACAAGCTCGCCGAATGGCAGAGCAAGATCGATGCCCATGGCGCGGCAGAGAGCAGACGACCATAAATGGCTTGGCTTCACGCGATCGCCGGTCCCCTGCAGGGCGCAATCTTCCGCTTACCGACGGAAGACGTGAGCATCGGACGCTTGCCGTTCAACCAGTTGTGCGTCAGCGACCCGTCCGTATCGCGCCAGCACTGTCTCATTGCGCCCCAGCAAGACGGATTCCGGATCCGCGATTTGGATTCTAACAACGGCACCTTCGTCAACGGAAACCGCATCGACGATTGCATCCTTGCGGACGGAGATAAGATCCGGATCGGCGACACAGTTTTCCGTTACGTCTTGAAGGAGACGGCGCCGGAAGAGCAACTGTGCCTGCCCGATAACGGAGTGGTTGTAAACACCGCGGTGGAACAGCACGTTTCGGAATCCACTACGACTGCGATGAAGAGGCTGTTTGAAACCGTCGGTCGGGATGGAGCCGACGCGGCGCGGGCCATGACCCTTCTGAAGATTGGCGCAGGTCTGAACGCCTATCAGGAGCCCGAGGCGCTCCAGATCGACCTGCTTAAGCAGATTCTTGAAGTGGTGCCGGCGGAGTACGCCGCAATTGTGCTGCTGATGCCGGGGGCGAGTGGGGAACCATCGGTCGTAGGTTGGGATCGCCGGCACGGACAAACCCCAGCTGCCTCGGTCAGTCGAACGCTAGTGTCGAGAGCGATCACAGGCTCGCTGGCCACTTTCAGCGATGATGTCACGTCCCACGAGGAGCTTAGCGAGGTGACCAGCTTAACCCGACGGCGGGTCGTTTCGGTGATCGTGGCGCCCCTGGTCGCGGAGCAGCGGGCGATTGGCGCTATCTACCTGGACTCGGCCGATCCCGTGGACAGACTCAACCGTGAACACCTGGAGATTGTTACGGCGATTGGCGAATTTGCCGGCTCATCACTGGAATACGTCGTGCGCCTTCGTGCGCTCCAAGAAGAAAACCGGCGGCTACAAGCCGCGTTGCGTTTAAACGACAACCCTATCGGCTGCAGTTCTGCGATGCGGCAGGTTACGGAACGTATCGCCCGAATCGCCACGACTGACGCGACCATCCTAATTGGAGGAGAGACGGGCACGGGGAAAGAACTGGCTGCTCGCGCCATCCACCAGAACAGTGCAAGAGCCAGTCGCCCTTTCGAAGCCATCAATTGTTCCCTGCTCCGCGATACTCTACTCGAAAGCGAACTGTTCGGCCATGAAAAGGGATCCTTCACCGGCGCCATCGGCCAGAAGAAAGGAAAGCTTGAACTGGCCGAAGGAGGAACGGTCTTCCTGGACGAACTCGGGGAACTCGGAGAGCCGCAACAAGCCATGCTATTGCGGGTGCTCCAAACGCGGGAATTCCAGCGTCTGGGCGGAAACCGGACTATTCGGGTTGACATTCGGATCATTGCCGCAACGAACAGGAATTTAGAAGAGTCGATCCGGAATAAGACGTTTCGTGAAGACCTCTATTACCGGTTGAACGTCATTTCTGTCACAATGCCCCCTCTACGAGCGCGCCTTGAAGATATTCCGCTTCTGGCCG
>JBPYDQ010000088.1:0-5954 GCA_051986135.1 Terriglobales bacterium
CCATGCTGCGGCAATCAAACACACCGTGATGATAGTTGAGAAAACGATGGGGGTGGTAAAGGCGTATCTCCAACTCAGAGCTGTAACCGCGACGAAGCAAATGGCCAGCGCCCACGCAATGCGGCGCATGAATGCATCAAAGCTCGCAGCCGTAAGACCGCCCAGCTGCCACGCTACTAGCGCCGTGAACAAAAGAAAAACGGAGAAGAAGAACCCAAACGCGCTAAAGAAATCCCAATACGTCCGATTAAAGCCCTGTGCGTTGACATGAACCGATTGCATTGAGCCAATAACTGAGCTAACTCCCCATTCAGGATTGTTCTGGCGAAAACCAAGTGTATGTCCGGCGGCAAAAAGCAGAAGAAGAACGGCGGCGATTCGATAAAAAATAGACGCTTTCACATCTCGCCTCCAGAAATTATGGCGGGCAGTGTACCACGGTGCCAGTAGTCTCGTTTCCGCTGAATCACACCGGTATGGCGTCTGGCCCGGGCCAGTTGACATCCCCCCCGACCATTTTGAGTGCAATCGATGTTTCGCCAACTGACCATTCCGTAGTTCCCGAATCACCCACTATCCAGTCTCGATACAGACTTCACTGGCGCATTGCCCAACCCTTTCGCGATAATACCGTCTACGCGAAAGGGGCCGCGTCACGGTTGAGATACCGCGGGAGGGCATGTATGACACCAGAGCGCTGGGCACAAGCGAATGATGTGCTGCAGCGGGCGATGCAGCTTTCGCCGGAAAAGCGAACTGCCTTTCTGGATTCCGCCTGTGCTTCCGATCCTTCTCTTCGGCCCGAGGTCGAATCTCTTCTTTCAGCCGCCGATCACGCTCGTTCCAGCTTTTTGGAATCGCGTCCGGACGCAGAACTCGCGAGAGGCACTCGGCTTGGCGATTATGAGATCCAGTCTCTGCTGGGAGCCGGGGGCATGGGCGAAGTCTATCGAGCACGCGATCTGCGCCTACGGCGCGAAGTAGCCATCAAGGTCCTGCCCGCATTCGTCTCCTCTGACCCGGAACGCCTGCGGCGCTTCGAGCAGGAGGCCATGGCGGCGGCAGCTCTGAATCACCCGAATATTCTGGCCGTCTACCAGATGGGCACGCATGAAGGCGCACCCTATCTGGTTTCAGAACTGCTCGAAGGCGAGACATTCCGGGAGCAGGTCAAGCGTGGACGAATTGCGCTGCGCCGCGCGATCGACTACGCCATTCAGATTGCACGCGGCCTGGCTGCGGCGCACGAGAAGGGGGTCGCGCACCGCGACTTGAAGCCGGAGAACCTGTTCGTCACCAAAGACAGACGGATCAAAATTCTCGACTTCGGTTTAGCCAAGCTGACGCAGGCGCACGGCTCAGCGAACAGTGCCCTGACGGTCGGCGACGCAACCGAGCCTGGGCTGATTATGGGCACCGCCGGTTACATGTCGCCCGAACAAGTGCGCGGACAAACGGTTGACCATCGCACCGATATTTTCGGCTTCGGGGCGATTCTCTACGAGATGCTGACCGGACAGCGAGCCTTCCAGAAGCCAACGTCCGCGGAAACGATGACGGCGATTCTGAACGAAGAACCTGCGCCCATCTCCCAACTCACTCACCAGACTCCGCCCGCGTTGCAACGCGTGGTGCAGCGCTGCCTGGAGAAGAATCCAGATCAAAGATTTCAGTCGGCATCAGATTTGGCGTTTGCACTCGATGCCCTATCGGATTCGGTGACAGTGAGCGCGACCGGCGCTTCGCAGCCGCCCCATCCATCACGAAAGAGAACGTACCTGAAGATCGCGGCCGCCATAGCGGTGGCAGTGGTTCTGGTCGCAGGGTCTTATCTCTATTTACGTCACCCAAAGAAACTTTCGGAAAGAGACACCATTGTGCTGGCCGACTTTGATAACAAAACCGGTGACCCAATCTTCGACGACACGCTGAAGCAAGCGCTTTCAACAGCGCTGCGGCAGTCGCCATTCTTGGATGTCCTGTCCGGAAATCGAGCCGACGCGATGTTGCAACTCATGAGACGTCCTGTGAATACGGTACTTACGCCGGATCTTACCCGTGAAGTTTGCTTGCGCGCCAACAGCAAAGCTTGGATAGAGGGCTCCATCAGCAACATTGGGAGTGAGTACGTGATCGGGTTGAGAGCTGTAGGCTGCCAAAATGGAGACACGCTGGCTCAAAATCAGGTTACCGCAGCAAACAAGGAAAACGTACTGGATGCGCTTGGCGTTGCGGCCAGCAAGCTGCGGGGGGGACTAGGGGAATCGTTATCAAATGTGCAGAAGTTCGATGTGCCCCTATCCCAGGCGAGCACATCTTCACTGGAAGCCTTGAAAGCTTTAAGTATTGGTAACAAAATCCTCCGTGAGACAGGCACGAGCGCGGCGCTGCCCTTCTATCAGCATGCTGTAGAATTGGATCCGAATTTCGCCAGCGGTTATAGCGCGCTGGGCAAGATGTATTTCAACCTCCGCGAACCCAGTCGTGCGAAGGAGTTCTTCACCAAGGCTTACTTCCTGCGCGAACATGTCAGCGAACGCGAAAGATTTGACATCGAATCGATGTACTACTCCGACGTCACCGGCAATCTCGAAAGAGCCGTCCGGGTATTCCGGGAGTGGGTGATCAGCTATCCGCACGACGAAATTGCGTTGGGCAATCTGGCCATCACTTACGGAAGTCTGGGCAATTATGATCAGGCAGCAAGCGCGGCTAGTGAGTCGTTACAGCAGAACTCCAATGATGCCATTGCGTATCTCGATCTGGCGGCTTATCAGATGGCCCTTGATCAAGTGCCACAATCCCACAAAACCATCCAGGACGCATTCGATCGAAAGCTGGACGATGAGTTGTTCCATCCTCTGCTTTACAGTCTGGCGTTCCTGAGCAACGACGAACAGAGCATGGCCACACAAGTGACCTGGTCCGAGGGCAAATCGGAAACAGTTCCCATCCTCTTGGCCATGCAATCTTCGAAGGAAGGTTACTATGGACATTGGAAAAAGGCCCGTGAACTGAACCGGCTAGCCGTGGAGTCTCTGAAACGCGTTGGAAGGAAAGAAAGGGCCGTGAATGAGAGCATGACCGCGGCCTTACGTGAGGCTGCGCTTGGCCATTTGAGCGAAGCGCGTGAAGTTGCGATTTCCCTCCTCAGCCAACCAAATGTGGGGGATTATGCCAAAGAGGACGGAGCCCTGATCTTCGCATGGGTTGGGGAAACTGCGCGAGCCGATTCGCTGGTTGAAAGTCTCGCTAAGGATAGGCCCGAGGCCACGATCGTTCAGTCCGTCGTCCTTCCTACTGTCCGCGCCGAGGCGGAGCTTTTTAAAAAGAGGCCTGAGCGGAGCATTGAGTTGCTCAGGATCGCGACACCTTATCAATTCTCGTGGGATGCCTTCAGTGGTGCGTATGAAGGTTGCCTCTACCCGGTGTATGTTCGCGGTCAGGCCTATCTCGCTCTCAAAGATGGCTTGGCCGCTCAGGCTGAATTCAAGAAGATTCTTAATCACCCCGGAATTGTAGGGACTTGTGCGACAGGTGCATTAGCCCGTCTCGGTATAGCCCGCGCTTATGTCGTGCAGGGCAACACCTCCAAAGCGAAGGTCGCGTATCAAGACTTCCTGACACTCTGGAAAGACTCCGACCCCGACATTCCAATCCTGAATCAGGCAAAAACCGAGTACGCCAAGTTGCAGTAGCGGACCAGTTCCGAGATTCCTAACTGTTGTTAACACATCAAACTGCGCATGGACTCCAGCCCTTATATTGAACGTTATGCCGGCTATGTAGGGGGTGTTGACTGAACTGTGAGTACTGGAGTTGAAGATCACCGTCCCTGTGATCTTCGAAATTGGTGCCGTTATCCGAGAATCCATTCCAGTGATCCTGGCGAGTTTCTCCGATTCACGATCCATCGGTCAAATGAGTCCAACGGCGATTAACGCCAAATACCCTCCCTCGACGGATCCCGCGAGCTAGCCCGCTATTTCTGACAGTCGCCACTGCATTGATGCTCAGATAGGGTCGCAGTTGATCGACATGAGGAGTCATATGGCTCGCCCGGAACATGCGCCAGTCGTCGCAGCTTAGCCAAACTTCATGGAATTTCAAACAAGGCATCGCCATCTGGACTCTTTCGGCTACAGCTAACCGGACGGCGGACGTAAGATTGCCAAAACAGAGGGGCGGCTCTGGTTTTCATCGTGTTGGCCTAGGAGGCGCCATGTATAAAGTCGAAAGAATTCTCTGTCCGACCGACTTCAGCGAAGGGTCTCTGCAGGCTCTTTCGGCAGCAACCGACATCGCTACAAAGCTTGGAGCCAAACTGTCTGTCATCCACGTCTTGCCAATCCTGTCCGCTTTACCGACCGATCCGAACTTCGTTTTCGAAGTGCACCAGCGCCAGGACTTGCTCTATGAAGATATAGAAAAGCGTTTATACGAGATGACTCGCGAATCGAAGGAAAAGGGCATGCAGGGCAGAATGTTCGTTGAGCACGGCGATGCTGCCGGTGAGATCGTGCGCGTAGCTGAAGAGCAAAGAATAGATTTGATTGTGATCGCCACCTTCGGCAAGACAGGATGGCGCCGACTCGCTTTTGGCTCGGTCACCGAAAAGGTCGTGCGTCTGGCGCCTTGCCCGGTACTGGTTGTCCGTGGCATTGAAGACCGAATCCAGGCCGAAGAAGCTGTCGCCTAGGAGATTCGGCTGTGGTTGCCCGAGCTAGTTGCGATTGAAATTGTCAATTCCTGATGCACCCCTCCAGTAGGTATCCCTATAGTTCCCAAGATCACCGGCAAACCGGAAGATAACTGTCGAAATCAGGACTGGCGGTCATTCCCGAACCCTCAACGAAGGCTCTGCCCTGAATGGCCCATGTGTCAGAGTCAATGAGCGAGATGAGATATAACACCAATTATCCTTTGCACGGATACAATTCTCCGGTTGAGGTTCGTACAATGGCGAGTTTCAACGAGGCGTGTACTGCTGTGGATCACCGCAAAAACGATGAGCGAGTTTCGTCCGACTTGCGGCCGCTGCTGCGGCGTGTTTATGGCGACGTTCTAGCTGCGCCACTCGATCTCGCAGCTTTGAAGGGGAGTCTTACGGCCCTGCTTGAATACCTCAACGGCAAAGGGAGAACAAATGCAAACTGCTGGGCGGTTGATCTGTTCTTCAGCGAGTCGGAGGGCTGGGAGCGAGACTGGACCGAACAAAACCTTCCCGACGCCTTCCACGACGTGCTTGCACTCATGGGTGGGGCTTTGCACGACACGGTGCGAACACCGAGGATCGCTGAGAACTTCGACTGTCTCCCAGAACAACTGCTTGACCGCGTTCGCCGCCTACAGCTCCCGAGTCCAGTCAACAAGTGATGTTGCGATGTTACGCCAGCGGAGGACTCGTTGCGCTTGGACCCTCTCCGTTAAACGCCTCCAACGCGTATATTCATGGTCCTTGCCAAACATAGCAGTGCTGTAACCATCCAACTTCAGGATCTCGGGCAGCGTAGCTACGTTGTTGGGACGCTCCGAAGTCGGTTCCGGAAATGCAAAATCAGGTTGACACCGACCGGCCTTCTCATGGAAGGCGTTAAGACAAACTTGCGCTTTTGTTTCGCTTTTTGAAACTCAATCGCCGCGTTCAGAGAAGTTCAACCGCTTTCATGCGTTGCATGCCTTGAAGCTTCGTTGACTGCTGTCGGTGAAAAGGAGCACACTTTTCTTAATCGAATCAAGCAGCTTCGCGTCATTCGATCGGCGAGGAGTCGCGGAGTTGCTATTGTCGGAAACTCTGACCGAAGGAGTTAGGACGTGAAAAAGCTGTCGTTAATGTGTTTGGCGCTGGTGGTGCTGAACTCGTTGCTAGCCTTTGCCCAATACCCCTCAAATCATGGAACAATGGGCCAGCAGCCGTCTGCAACGGCGGAGAACACATCTGGCAAGGCGGTCAC
>JBPYDQ010000089.1:0-10612 GCA_051986135.1 Terriglobales bacterium
GGCTCTGTTCCACGTCATCTTCGAACAATTGGAAATCTTGTTTTTGAAGACCGAGAACGAACCGGTTCAACGTATCGGTGACAGTCACTGGAATGAGAACCAGGTCGGTATGCGCTCGAAAGGTTGCAACGGGACGCTCCGTGTCCGCGGTAGTTGGGTTGGACTTCTGCTTAGAGCTTGTCTGGGCGGGCGCGAAACCCAAGAGCAACGTAAGCACGACTGTGGTGTAGCCCACGCACCCTAAGGCCTGCACATTCCGCTTCACTGTCCTACTCCGAAACTCGGTGAGGCGCAATTCGCTACCGGGGGCGCGCCACGACTCATCACAGATAAGTTTACGCCTCAAGTTCGTCGGGGTTGCAGCCTAAACCGATATACCAGAACACCCGGGGTTTGCTGGATGAGATCCAGAAGAAGCAGACCGCCGCCACTCCACCTTAAGGAGTAGAGATATGAAATCCCTATGCCACCAGACGAGTCGATTATCCAGCTGCTCCCCGTGCCTGTCTGTCGCTTCGACTCGGATCATCATTTCGGTTCATCAACATAGGACAGCTCTTCGACAACTCGCGGACAACGGCAACAAGGAAGTTGGTGGTCTCGCCCATTGAGGGTCAGTACCGCGAGTCACGTTGTAACAACATATTGAGCGCGAATACTAACGACTCGGAGTCGGATTTTCCGGTTTAGCGGGCGCTGAATTCTGAACTGCGCTGAAGACGTCGAAAAGGTCGACTATCCATTAACCGTTAGACGCCCGCTTATCTGCGTGACATCAAAGTCGCCGGGAATCCGCAGTTCCGCACACATTCGCTCCAATTCTGCTTTCGACAAGCTCCACATCGTCCTGGCTGAAAATTCCGGATACTCCGGTTCTAAATGGACGCTTGGACGAAGAACAAATTGACAACGTGAATTGATTCAACCAAATAGCTGGGGTGGGAGATGGGAATCGAAAGCATCAAGTTCCGTAATTTCAAAGGCTGGCCGGAATTGGAGCCGTTTGGAGCCTGTCGGAAGCAACTTTGTGGTCTTAATTGTGGTCTCGTGTCGGTGAATTTTAGTCCAAGATGTCCTTCACCGGATGATTCTCTGAAGTCAATGCCGCTCGAGCGAAACCTCCTCCACGATCGTGAACCGGGCTACGTCTGGCGCCAGCGCAACGATGTGGTGCGCGCGGCAGGCGGCACACTCAGCGGATGCAGAAAGCACTGACGCAAATGATCATGGAGTTAGTCGATGTGTTAGGCGACGTGAGCGTGAACGCGACTCGCATCAGCTGGCTGCGTTTCAGGATTGGCTGGTAACAGCGAGCGCGGAAAAGTTCGCGTGCAGTCTGGAATCCGCCACCCGCCGGCATGTGCTGGAAACTCTTGGCGAGGTCTACCATAATGACCTGCTGGCCCGCGTGCGTGGGTTATCGCGCATTGAACGTTTGCACTTTCACCTACCCTTACATCCTCCAGCTCTGACACGAAAACCTCCGGTACGGCACCGGAGCTATCACCAGCTGGGTTGCAGCTGATAACAATCTGGGGGCGCAAGTAGTGCCATAAGGACACTACCCAGGATCAAAAGTTGGCTCTCTCGGCTGGCGTGGAAATCGGCACGTGTGCCGCCATGATGTAGAATCCTACGTTCCGACTGTACAACAATGTGTGCTGACGAACCTGCTCTGAAACCGACCCCCAAACCGCACCTCGGGGTTTTGACGAGATGGGCATCCTGGCTGCTCCTGGCTGTGCTGACTGCTTGCTCCGTCTGTGTCGCCGCTCAAGAGCCGGCGAGGCAAGCTCCCGATGGAAATAACGCTGCTGCCAAAGAGGGCGCGTCTTTATTTCGCGCCGGCTGCGCTCCCTGCCATGGGCTGAATGCGCGTGGGGGAGGACGCGGGCCGGATCTCACCTCCGGAAGATGGACGCACGGGTCCACCGACGACGACATTTTTCGCACCATCACCCAGGGGGTACCAGGTACCGAGATGCCGGCTAACGGTTTCCAAGATTCGGAGACTCGCGCGATCATCGCCTACTTGCGATCGCTGGCGCCGCCCAAGATCATCACGTTGGCAGGCGATCCAGCTAAGGGGAAAAAGGTCTTCTTCGGGAGCGCGGGCTGCTCCGACTGCCACATGGTGCGGGGTTTGGGCGGATTGCTCGGCCCGGATCTGTCGCGTGTAGGCGCGGCGCGATCGGCTTCTTACCTGGTTGATTCGATCCGCGATCCAGACAAAGAACTCAGCGTCGGCATGATCGACCCAAATAATCACTACGTTGTGCCTTTGGTCTATGACACCGTCACGGTGGTCACGGCAAGCGGCGACAAGATCACCGGCGTGGCACGCAATGAAGATACGTATTCCATCCAGATGATCACTACGGCGCAGCAACTACACTCGTTCCTGAAAAGAGACTTGAAAGAAGTATCCCACCAGCGCCGATCGTTGATGCCGCCGTATTCGGAGGACACGCTGGACGCAGCGCAACTCCAGGATCTGATCGCCTATCTGGAAACCCTGCGCGGGGTCGAGGACAACGGAGGCAGATGAAAGAAACGTTTCTCGTGATGCTTGTCCTAGCTGCGGCCGCGCTCCAGGCACAAGTGTCCTACGAGCGCCTGCTGGGCGCGCCGGCTGAACCGCAGAACTGGCTGACCTATTCCGGCCGCTACTCCGGATGGCATTACAGCACACTTCATCAGATCAACACATCTAACGCTTCGCGTCTTGTAATGCAGTGGGTGTTTCAGACGGGCGACCTCGGGCAGTTTGAAACTACTCCTCTCGTGGTCGACGGGGTGATCTACGCAACCGGGCAGAACGATCGCGCGTTTGCGATTGACGCACGCACTGGACGGGCGATCTGGCGCTACCAGCGCAATCTCCCAGATAAACTTCAACCCTGCTGCGGCATGGTCAACCGCGGCTTCGCGATTCTCGGCAACCGGCTGTTCATGGCGACGCTCGACGCGCATGTCATAGCGCTCGATACCAAGACTGGAAATCTTCTGTGGGATGTCACGGCGGCGGACTATCACCAGGCTTACACCTTTACCGTGGCTCCTCTGGCGGTAAAGAACGAAGTCATCGTGGGCGTCTCCGGTGGGGAATACGGAGTGCGCGGATTCATTGACGCGTATGACGCGGACACCGGCAAGCGGCTATGGCGCTTCAACACAGTGCCCGGACCAGGCGAGTTTGGGCATGAAACATGGAGGGGAGACACGTGGAAGACGGGAGGAGCCCCTGCGTGGATCACCGGCACGTATGATCCGGACCTCAATCTGCTGTATTGGCCCACAGGAAATCCTTCGCCGAGCGATTACGGGGGCGAGCGCAACGGTGACAATCTCTACAGCAATTCCATGCTCGCGCTCGATCCCGATACTGGAAAGCTGAAGTGGTATTTCCAGTTCACTCCGCACGATCTATACGACTACGACGCTACGCAGATTCCAATCCTGATTGACGGGGAATGGGAAGGCCATGGCCGAAAACTACTCATTCAAGCTAACCGCAACGGATTTTTCTACGTTCTGGATCGCACGGACGGGAAGTTTCTTTTTGCCAAAGCCTTCGGCACTGTGACGTGGGCCACCGGGATCGGCACAGACGGCAGGCCGATTGTGAACACGACCATCAAAACAACTCCAGAGGGAACGCGCGTCTGTCCCGGAGCGTTGGGGCTGACTAACTGGTATTCTCCCTCATACAACCCTGAAACCGGACTGGTCTACGTTGCGACCTCCACGGAGTGCGACATCTTCACCAGCGCCCCCCAGCCTTACCGCGCCGGGCACGACTTTCTCGGAAGCGTGTACGTGCCCGATCCGGTGGAACGTCCAACGGGCGCGTTGAAGGCAATTGACGTTCTGACCGGAAGCGAAAAATGGTCATTTCCCTATTTCTCGAATCCCAACGGAGGCGCGCTCTCCACCAAGGGAGGTGTGGTGTTTGCCGGGGATTCCGACGGCAACCTTATCGTGCTGGATGCTGGCACTGGGAGGGACCTATGGCATGTGCAACTGGGCGCTGCAATTTATTCAACGGCGATCACATTTGAAGTGGATCACAGACAACATGTCGTGATTCCGGCGGGCTCTGCGCTGTTTGCCTTCGCACTGCCCAAGTAGTCATCGGGAGACAAGGACATTGGTCCCGTTCCATTAATTTTTGTTACATCCAGCAACTTGCAATTTCGCAGAGTGTTTGACCTACCGAAGCCAGCAAGCTTCTTGGTTGGGATCCCGATCAAGTCCTGGGCCGGTGCAACGCGCTCGCGCATTGCAATCGCTCGCCACTTCCATCGCCAGCTCAATTCCGTATTGGACGCGAATTGTGTTGGTCCATTCGGGCGTCGGGCTTTTGCAGCCCTTCCCGACTAAGGAGACCTATGAGGACTCGCATTCCGCAGACTGTCGTCGTGTGCCTTGCCCTAAGCGTGGCCAGCTTCGCCGCCGACGCCTCGCTCTACATCGTGCATGGCATTCCCGGCCGCAACTTGGCCGATAACCTCAATCCCAGCTTGCCGGTCGACATCCTAATCAACAACGTCGCCTGTGTCGCCCGCGGGCTTACCTTCGGCAACATTGCGGGACCATACACTCTGCCCGCGGGCCAATACTCTGTGCAGATCAGCCCCGCAAACACGCTCGCGCCCTGCACCAACGCATCGTTGATTGATGCAGACGTGACCTTAAACTCTCGAGCTGAGGTATCGGGCGTCATGACTGTGGGAGACTCGGGACCGGTGCTGTTGAACTTCGTCGACAATTTTTCGGCGGTCGCACCTGGGACCACCCGATTCGCCTTTGCCAACTCCGCCGACGCGTCAGCATTGAAAGCCACCCTGACGCAGGTCGGAGTCAAAAATCCCCGAACCTTCACCGTCACAGCTCAACCCCGAGCAAAATCGTCGGTAGCAGTTCCAGCAGGACTCTACGATTTGACCCTGACGGCCCAGGGGAGCGCGACCGTACTTGCGTCCCAGCAAGTATTTCTCGCGGCCCAATCCGTGGAATTGACGTACGTGTTGGGCTCGGCGAGCAACAACTCGGTGAGTCTGGACATTCGCGTAGTGAGGGACGTGTTCTGACTTTACGTACCTCCGTTTACCAATTACTCTTTTCGCCGTCTTCCCCGTTCCGGGAATCTCCTGGAATCGGGGGACGGCTTTTGCGCCTCCCGGAGTGGCGGGTGTCAGGGCGGAGATTTAGCCGTTGCCATTAACAATCCTACCCCTGATCGACGAAACTATTTCTCACGACCGCATCGTAGGGAAGCCAGGCGGGGGGGCGGTGTACCCACGGCCCACTTTCGAGTTCAAAAAAGGGAATCCGGGTAAAAAAGGGAATCTGGGTTTAGGCCGGCTGTTCACAAGCGCGTTATGGCAAGTGACGATGCCAGAATCCTCGTGATCCACGGCGGAGTCAACGTCTCCGTCTTCGCCGCGCGTCAATTCGAGCGCGGAAACTCGCTACAGTCTGTTCCGCAACCCCCCAACCGAAGTTGTGTAATGGCCAGCGAAGTCCCCGCTTTCAGTTACCTCGCCGCCCGTCGTGAGCATGTCCGAAACATGCGCTCGTCTTTGGTCGCCGGCTTTGGCTTCAAGGGCCTGCCATGGAAGATTTTCTTTACTGGAAACTCCGCAAACGGAGGACGCGGACGCAGTTATTAGCGAAAGGAGAGGACGCAGCACATTACCAGAAGTGCCCCGATTACGTATGCCACTGCCTTAATGGAAACTCCGCAATTGCTCCCGTTGCTGCGAATCCTGGTGATCGAGGCGATGCAAGCGAAGCTGCAGCAGCTTTTCGAGTGTGAGGGTTATGGCGTCGAAATCGCTAACCGAGCGGTAGAAGGCCAGACACTATTGCGCAATGCGCCGCCGTCCGTGCTCGTTCTGGGTGTTTTCGCGCGAGGAGCTTCTCAACCAAGTCTGGGGTTTCCACAATTATGCAACGACTCGCACGGTGGATAACCACATCTTGAGACTACGGCAGAAACTAGAACCGCACCCCTCTGATCCGGTGCATTTCCTGACTGTCCAATGCGTGGGGTACATGTTCGTACAGCAACGAGCGACCGCAAGACCATTCTGAGCGCACTCGGCGCCCTATATCACGTCGAGAATTTCGTGAGTCGTGGGCTGCAGGCCACAACCCGCGAAATGCCTGAATCTAGAAGGAAGCAAGGCGCAGCGTGATTCTCAGGCGCCCCAGCGAGCCTACTCTACACATAGTTCAGAACTCCATCCTCCACTTGAGTGGGCAACCTGATTAATCGGCTGTTAGAGCCTGCTGGTCCCTCTAGGCAGCGGCCGTCCGCTGAAAAGTTTTTGCCCAACGCGCTAATCTGTTCCCGATCCCTGCGAAATCCAAGACACTGGCCGGCGCCGGCGAAAGTAGACACGGTTCGACTCCGGGCAATGAGATTCAGCACATTATTTCGCCGACAGTAAGTACACGCTTAGAAGCGACAGTAGACCCTAACTTGAGTAACTCGTCATTTCATTTCTTGCGTGACAATATGCACATCCACAGGAGGAGCATCGCGCAGGAACTTATGTATTGCGGAAAGATACAGATACCTCCTCCAGCCCTCTTGCGCCGATCGTCCGAAAACTACCTGGGTAATATGTTTTTCCCGGACGATTTTGGCCACCTCCTCGGCCACGCTCTTTCCCTCGACGCGGACAACTTTGGCTCCCAGATTTTCGGCGAAGGTAAGATTCTGTGCCAGACTACGCTCATCTTCAGGGCGCTCATCGGACCCAATATCCACATAGATGACGAAAAACTCCGCATCAATCCTTTGCGCCATACGCGCGGCCCGCGCAATCAGGTATTGTGCCGCGGGACTCGAGCTCACGCAGACAGCAATCCGTTCTCGAATCCCAAGGTTCTTGCCCAGGCCTTCCCTCTCGAGATAGGTTTCCAGGCTGCGATCCACTGCTTGTGTGACCTGCTGAAGCGCCAGCTCACGTAGCGCAATCAGATTGCCCGGCCGGAAGAAATGGCCGAGCGCCTTCTCCGCCCGGTCTAGTGGGTAGATGTCCCCACGCCGCATCCTAGTCTGCAGAGCTTCCGGAGTTAAATCCGCCAGCACAATCTCGTTGACTCTCTGGATCACCCAGTCCGGCACCGTTTCGCGGACATGAATGCCGGTAATATTCAGTACGGTTGGCACCATGCTTTCGATATGCTGCACATTCATAGTCGAGAGCACATCGATCTGAGCATCCAGCAAATCCAGTACGTCTTCGTAGCGCTTGCTGTGCTTGCTGCCTTCGATATTGGAATGCGCCAGCTCATCGACCAGCACGACTTGCGGCTTGCGGGCGAGAATAGCCTCCACGTCCATTTCTTCAAAAGACGCGCCGCGGTATTGAATTGTGCGCCGGGACACCGCTTCCAACTTTGAGGCCAGTTCCCCAATCGACTTACGGCCATGCGTCTCTACCACCCCGATAACCGTGTCTTCGCCTCGGCTGCGGCGCCGAATCCCCTCACTAAGCATATTGAAGGTTTTTCCTACCCCCGGCGCATATCCCAGGAACAGTTTGAAGATCGCCTGCTTCTTTTGCGGCTCGGTCTCTTCCAACCACTGCTCAGGTGTTTTGGGCATCGGTTCGTATTATCACAGTCTTCCGGCACGAGAGCGAGGACTGGCTTCCTGCCTGAGAAAGAAAATCGACTATCTTTGAGAAATTGTAGCGGCCGCGAAGCCTTTCGCGCATGATCATCCCCGGTGCCGGCCCAAACTGTCAATCACTCAAAAATCACATCCGGCAGCAGGCCGTGGCGGAGTGGCTCGTGGTAGGGCATGAACCTGCCGCTTGCTTAAGCCCATATCGATTCCAAAATGACGTCTCCCGGAATCTCGCGGCGCTGACCCGGCTCGCCTGCCCATCCCGGGCCAAAGTCACGGACGGTCGCCCGACCATCGGCAAAGACGTCGGGAGTACCGGTATTGAGCGCACCGGTCCCGGCCGGCGCGATCTAATCGGCGTTCCATCCCATCTCAAAGTTTATGGGAGTGTTACTGAACAGATGATTCCAATTCCATGGATCAATGATGTTTATTCAAGCCAAGCAGGCTGGCGTTGCTGGTTTTCGACGTCACACATCGGTTCAATGCCAAGGCGATTCCAAACTGCCAAGTGTGCTTGGCGCGTACCCAGGAGAGGGGCTTGCGGAAGTTATCGAGCGCATGCGGCTGGGGATTATCTTCGATTGTCGGCCTGTGGTTCGGGATGAATCAGCACTCGGAACAGTTGTGGAGCCTCTTGTTTGAAGCGGATCTCAAGATCGGTGATGATGTCGTGGACGCGCGACAAGGGTAAATTATCCGGCATGGTGCAGTGACAGGAAACATACAGGCGATCGCGTACGCGCTTGATTTCTAGGTCGTGGGTGTCGAGAATCTCGGGAAACTCCCGTGCGATCTTCTTGAGTCGCCGCACCAGAGCGGGGTTGTCAAAAGATGCATGGCCCGCCTCGATGGTAGCCGGCTCGCTCTCGATGTGAGTCAATATGGTGGAGATTTCCGGAAGTTCCCTGCGAATCTCCCCCTCGAGCAGCGTCACTTGACCGTGCGCCTCCAGCAAGCTAAGCCGTTCGTCGAGTTCGAGATGTTGCTCAACGTGTAGCCGGCCGCCCAGATCCTGCACACTGACGTCGTGGACGTTGAAGTTGTGTCGTGTAGCCACGGCTCGAATCCGGTCAAAAATATTCTCCTCGTGAACCGGCCGGGGTACGGGCTGCACGACCACATCGGCATCGGGCAACACTTTGTGGACTGCGGCACTGACCTCGTCGGTCATCTGCTCGGACTTTTGAAAAGTCACATTGCGTGCCAGGCCGATCGATAAGTCTGCGAAGTACCTGTTCCCTGCCCGGCGAATGCGCACGCGGTCCACTTCCAACACTCCGCCTACCTTCGATACAGCAGCAACGATCTGGGAACGCACGCCCGACGGCGCTGCGTCGAGCAAGGCATCGATCGTCTTTCTGGCCAGCCGCCAGCTGACATATACCACTACGCCCGCGACGAATAGTGCGGCGATCGGGTCCGCATTCCTCAGCCACAAGATTCCATACCTGCGCCCCAGCTCGACCAGCACCAGTCCGACGACCACCACGCCACTGGACCAGATGTCGGTCGAAAAATGGAGGGCATCGGCTTCGAGCGCCTGGCTGTTGTACTTGACGGCAATCTTTCCCAAAGCGCGCGAGCGCCAGAAATCCACCGCCATGGATAGACCCAGCACCGCAACGGCGGCCACGCTGGGCTCGATCTCGATATGGCGGTAAAAGATCCGCATGATGGCTTCATAAACGATCCAGGCGCAAGTGAGCAGCAACAGTCCGGTTTCGATGAACGCAGAAAAATTCTCAAACTTGCCATGACCATACTGGTGGTCAGCATCTGCTGGCTTATCGGAGACGCGTACGGACAGGAGCGTTATGACGGCGGCAATCAGGTCCAGACCCGAGTGAGCAGCTTCGGAGAGAATTCCCAGGCTGCCGGTCGTAATCCCCACGACGATCTTGAGAGCCGTAATTGCGATCGCCGCAAAGACCGAGTTCCCCGCCACGCTCCGCTTCTCGGCGCGCATCGATTCGGGACTGAATGCCACCGGCATTTCCGCCATGGCCGAATTATCGCTGCTCTGGCGTGGTTCCGCCAACCCCGCTTCTCATGAACCGCGGACGGCATGGAGCAAAGCAGTGTGCTAGGATGCTGAAGTTCCCCCAAACTTTAGGAGGCTTCACAGGATGTGTATCCGTTACTTCGTTGTACTACTGCTTGCGTCATGGGCAATGGGGCAAGCGCTTCCAAGTTCTCCCCAACCACCATTGCCTAGACATGCCCAGAATCCGACAGCCCCCGCCACGGATGCAGGCGATGCAGCGAAAGTGGCTCCCGACACTGCTGTAATCACCATCCCGGGCGTCTGCGACGCTCCTCGGGCACACACCAGCGCGGCGACCCCTGCCAGCAAACAGAGCTGCCAAACCGTCATCACTCGCGCCCAATTTGAGGCGCTCGCCGATGCCCTGCAGCCCAACATGAATCCGCAAAACAAGCGAAGGCTGGCCGATGCCTATCCTCGCCTGCTGGCCATGGCACAGGAGGCGCGCAAGCGCGGTTTGGAAAGCGATGCCAAATACAAGGAGCTTGTCCGCTTGAGCCGCCTGCAGATTCTCTCCCAGCAACTCTCGCGCAGCATGAAAGAAGAAGCCGACAAGGTTCCCGAGGCGGATATGGAAAATTACTACAAGCACAATCTCGAAGCCTTCGAGCAGGCCGATCTGCTTCGCCTTTTCGTTCCCAAGGAAAAACAACATGCTCCGATAAAAGCGGATGCGGCGGCCAAGGAGGCGACCGCAGAAGACGCCTCCAAGCAGTCCGAAGCGCAGAAGGCCGATGAAGAGGCGATGAGAAAAGTAGCGAACGACGTCCAGAAACGCGCTGTCGCGGGCGAGAACTTCGAAAACCTACAAAAAGAGGCCTACGCTGCCGCCGGGATCGCGGGTGCTCCTGCTCCCACCAACATTGGCAAACTGAGGCGAAGCCAAATACCGGCGGATCAACGTCCGGTTCTCGACC
>JBPYDQ010000090.1:0-3890 GCA_051986135.1 Terriglobales bacterium
AAGTAGCGGTGGTCCTTGCCATCCTTTCTTCGGTTGGTGCTGCGCAAGAACATTGGAAGCAGCAGAATGCCAGAGTTCTGTCAGAAAGAAAAGAGGGTAGGTCTTCACTCAGCGGTTTTCCGCGAACTCGTGTTGGTGCCAAAGGGCTTGGGACCTCCGCTCTGGCGAAAGGCGGCAGGAACTGCGAAGGTGAGGTTAGGTCCCGAGAAGTCGGTAAACCGGAGAAGTGCATTCGCCCAACAAGTAGCTCCCCGAAAGTCGCCCAGCGTTTACCGATCTGCCCGCTCCGGCCGAATTACGCGCTACACGGAGAATGCCCGATGGGATGCCGACCTCTGTACGGAATGCCGACCATACAGACGAGGATCCCGGTAACGATTGCCAGAAGCCCTTATGAACGACAACGTCTATTATCATTCACTACTTTGGGCAATCTCCGAGATCCGCGTTTGAACGAAGCCGCTGGCGCGGCGGACGCTTCGCGTGTCTCAAACCCGCAGCGTTGTTAAGAAACCGCAAATTCACGCGAATACACGCGAATCAGAGTTCGTGGACGACGCGTCTCCATTCCACTCGCGGCCGGCGGAAGTTGATCAACAATGCGAGATGCAAGCCCGATGCCTTCAGGTAGTTGATGCATTGAGCCAGATGCTCGTTCGAGAACTGCTCAACGCATTTCACTTCCACCAGCAGGCGATCCTCGACCACCAAGTCCGCTGAATAGGTGCCAACGTTCTTGCCCTTATAAGCGATCGGGAACGGCGTCTGCGTGGCCGCCCTGAGACCCCGCAAGCTGAGTTCTTGCATCAGCGCCCGCTCGTAGACCTTCTCCAGAAAGCCCGCCCCAAGTACATTACTCACCTCATAGGCGGCGCCCACGACGATTTCGACCAGAGCCTCCAGTGAGGCATGCTCGGCCGATTCCGGCGAAGCACTGTTAGCGGCCGTCCGGGAGAGGTCTCGTTTCATCGCGTCGCAGCCTCGGCATCGCCAACCGCCAAGTGCGGTGATATCGTCGGGTCACAAGGAGGTCCCTGTGACCCGTCTAAGACAAATGATGCTGGAGGAACTCCAGCGTCGTAATTACGCCCAGAATACCGCGAAAACCTATATCCGGATCGTCCGGGATTTCGCCAAACACTACCACACCGCTCCCGATCTGCTCGGACCTGATCAGATCCGCGAATATGCGGCCCATCTGTTCAAGGACCGCAAACTCGACGCAGGAACCGTAGAGCAGCACGTCGCCGGGTTGCGCTTCTTCTACATCAAGACCCTGAAACGCCACGTGATGGTGGACAGCTTGCCATTTCCCAAGCGCCACCGCAAACTGCCTCAGATTCTGAGCCCGGAGGAGATGGCCAAGCTCATCGATTCGGCCAGCAACCTGTTTCACCGCGCCATCCTCATGACCCTGTACTCGACTGGCGTGCGCCGCGCCGAGTTGTGCCGGTTGCAAATCAGCGACATCGACAGCCAACGCATGATGGTGCACATTCGCCATGGCAAAGGCGGCCACGACCGCGATGTTCCGCTCAGCCAGAAGCTGCTGGCCACCTTGCGCGTGTACTGGCGGTGGATGAAGCCCAAGACGTATCTTTTTCCGGGAACCGTGAACGGCTGGCGCGCAGACGTCCCCATCTCCGACAAGATGCCCTGGGCCGCCTGTCAGGAAGCTGCCAAAAGGGCGGGCATCACCAAACACGTTTCGCCCCATTTGATTCGCCACAGTTTCGCCACACATCTTCTCGAAGCGGGTGCCGATTTGCGTACCATTCAAGTACTGTTGGGGCACTCCAAAATCGAGCACACCACGGTCTACCTGCACCTGTCGCGGAAACATCTGACGGCCGTGCCCAACCCACTGGACCAGATCGAGGTTTCCAAGCCCGATAACGTGAAACGCTCGCGAAAGCTGCAGAAACGATCATGAATCAGCCACCCTTCGAGGTGGCGGACATCATTCGACAATACGGGAAAGCCTTCATCGAGAACAACCGTTCGTGGTTGACCTATCAGCATTTGCGAGTCCTTGACTCCATCGAGCATTGCCGTACGGCTGCGCTCGGTGGTCACATCGACGGTTGTTCCCGATGCGGCTATCGCACCGACATCTCTTATAACTCTTGCGGGTCGCGGCATTGCCCGAAATGCCTCACCCACGCGCGGGACCTGTGGCTCGCCGAACGGGCGAAGGAATGTCTTCCACTCGGCTACTTCCACGTGGTCTTCACGCTGCCACATGAGCTGTCCTGGCTCGCGCTCCACAATAAGAAGACCGTCTACAATCTGCTGTTCCGCGCAGCCGCTGACACTCTGCTTGAGGTAGCTGCCGACCCTCAACGGCTTGGGGCCGAGGGCGGCTTCCTCAGCGTCCTACATAGTTGGGGGCAGAACTTGCAGTTTCATCCGCACCTGCACTGCATCCTTCCCTCCGGGGGGCTCTCGTTCGACCACCAGCGGTGGGTTCACCCACGCTATACCTTCCTGCCGGTCAAGGTTCTCAGCAAGATGTTCCGCGGCAAGTTTACCGAGGCTTTGAAGAAAGCATTCCGGCGGGGCACACTGCAGTTTCCCGGTACGCTTCAGGCGATCCGGACGGACAAAGCCTTTCGCGCGTTCCTGCGTACCGCTTATCGTAAAAACTGGGTGGTCTACGCCAAGCCGCCATTCCGCGGGCCAGAGCATCTGTTACAGTATCTGGCGCGTTATACCCATCGCGTCGCTATTTCCAATCACCGCATCATCAACGTCGCCGACGGCCGAGTCACGTTCCGGTGGAAGGACTATGCGCACGGCGGCAAGCAGCGGAAAATGACCCTCTCGGCGAATGAGTTTCTACGCCGCTTCTTGTTACACGTTTTGCCGAAGGGCTTCATTCGCATTCGATTCTTCGGCTTGCTTGCTCCGCGGCGCCGACGCGCTCTGTTGCCCCTCTGCCGCCAATTGCTGGGCGATTCTCCGCACCCACGTTGGCAGCAGCCGCCGGTGGCCACGGCGCTGTGGCATTGTCCCCGGTGCGGTGGTCCGATGAGAGTGATCGAAAAGCTCCGCGCATGCCAACTTGTATCCACGCTGGCGTCTCGGCGGAGCTTTGATGACAGCTCGTGAGCTCGCTTCAGTGGCGGGTTGGCTGTGTGCTCCGGCACGCCTGGTTGAGGTGTGCCTGACTGAGGCTTGCGACCGTCTTCCAGGTCATCGCAACCAAGTTGGCCGCACCCGCGTTCAGCATCGACGCTTGCCAGCTATTCTCCGGCTCATCGGTGCGGGCCTCAATACCGGCCCCGACCAGCCCGTCCGTGCTGACGATCCCATTCGAAATACATAGCCGCGAATGCGCCAGCGGCTTCGTCCAAACGGCCTTATCGAAGCTGCCCTGACGGTCAAGGAACCCGCAAACCCGCAGGCTCACGCCCCAGGGCAGCCCCGATAAGGTCAAAGCGTTTCCCGGAAGAGTGGGCAGAACTTCGTATCGCGATCATGCAAAGCGTACTGGCGCTGGTCCACGAATCCCCAAGTCTCACCGGTGGCGTTACGAGCCATCTGCTGTATCCATGCTTGATCCGGGTGGCGCGTGATCCCGCCAAACTGACGCGGCGGCTCTCCAGATGGATGAAGAACAAAACGTAGTAGGTCATCAGGTCACGCCAAGTGAGGACCTCTACCGTGAAGAAGTCAATCCCAGCCAACACGGCCAGATGCGATTGAATGAATTCCTTCCGCGTCTTGTTTTGGCTCCGTTTTGGTGCCGGCGCGATGCCATGCCGCTTCAGGACGTTCCCCACAGTCTGATCCGAGACGGTGTAGCCGAGATTGGCCAGAGCGCCCACAATCCGGTCGTAGCCCCAGCCGGAATTCTCCCTCGCCATTTGCACGATCAGCGCCTCCAA
>JBPYDQ010000091.1:0-2432 GCA_051986135.1 Terriglobales bacterium
AGTTGGAGAAGATATGAACACGACATACAGAGCAATCGAAGTTTCGAAACCTGGAGAATTCTCGGAGGTAAGAAAACCATTTCTTGATCCCGGTCTAAATCAGGTACGCATTCGCGTCGAGGCATGCGGGGTCTGCCACTCGGATTCCGCCACGGTAGAAGGCCTGTTTCCGATCGACTGGCCGCGAGTCCCCGGCCATGAACTGGTTGGCAGGATCGATGCCCTTGGTTCCAACGTCAAAGGTTGGGCGGTTGGCCAACGCGTAGGCGTAGGGTTTCTCGGTGGTTCATGTGGCTACTGCGAATTCTGCCGCAACGGCGATCTCGTGAATTGTCGGAACCAGGAATACACCGGGATTCATTCTGACGGCGGGTATGCCGAAGTGATGATCGCGAAGGCGAGCGGACTCGTGTCGATCCCTGACGATTTGTCATCGGCTGGTGCGGCGCCGCTTTTGTGCGCGGGAATCACGACGTTTAACGCTCTGCGAAATGCGCCGGCGAAAGCCGGTGATCTCGTCGCGGTGCTCGGTATCGGTGGCCTTGGTCATCTGGCTGTGCAATACGCACGACGCATGGGCTTCGAGGTGGTGGCGATTGCCCGTGGTAGCAACACAGCGGAACTCGCCAAGAAGCTCGGCGCTCACCACTATATCGACAGTGCCGCCACCGATCCTGCAGCGGCTCTGCAGGCGCTTGGCGGCGCCAGAGTCATTCTCGTAACAGCGTCGGGAGGCAAGACAATCACCGAGACCTTCAAGGGCCTTCGTCCCGGGGGAGTCTCGATTGACCTCGGCGTCGGACCGGAGCCGATCGAGGTTACCAGCATGGATCTCATATTCGGAGAGCGCAAAGTAGCTGGTTCCCTGACGGGAAACCCGGCCACTGCTGACACAACGCTTCGTTTCAGTGCCCTGACCGGCGTGTCCGCGATGATTGAGACCGTCCCACTCGAGGAAGCCGCGGCTGCGTACGCGAAGATGATGGCTGGGAAGGCGCGCTTCCGCATGGTGCTGGTCACGAAGAACGGTACCCGCGACAGTGCAGCCTCGAAGTGAAGTATTGCGCTCACGACAAACGGACAAGAGGAAACAGTTGGATGATCTAGTGAAATTCGCAATCGAGGCTCATGGAGGGCTGGACCGAGGAAAAAGATGAAGAGCGTTACAGCGCATCTTTTGAACGGCGGCGTGCTTTGGGGCCTGAAGGGCAAAGATGGACTTTTTAGTGACATTCACGTGAGCGTTCAGTTGGGTAATGAGCAGGCATCACACTGGCCATTCTTAAAGCCGAATCTGCACACATCGTTTCGGCCCGACCGCGTCGCTATCGAAACGGCTGACAGCCAGGTTGTACAAGAACGTTTCGATCCCCGCGAATCTTTCAAGGGACACGTTCTTGAAACGCCTTGGGATGATTTGCAACTTGCGTATTTCGCTGGTTTACGCCATGCGGATGTTGATCGCAGGTTCGGACCGAACCATCAATCCCGAACTGGAGCGGTGGTATGCCAAGCGGGCAAACAGTCACACGATTGAGGTAGCGGGCGCGAGCCAAGCGATATATATCTCGATCCAAAGGAGGTCGCGGCAGCAATCGAGGACGCGGCGGTGCGGCGGTGCGAAAAGCAAAGCACTGATCTAATTTTCAGTTAAGTGACAATCCAGGCTTGAGGGCTGTTCAATGCGACATTCTCACCGCGCATTAAGGACGTTTGCATGGGGCACTCTCGCTTACCATATCGCCGTCATACTCTGGGGCGCGTATGTCCGCTTCACTGGCTCCGGTGCCGGATGTGGAAATCGCTGGCCGTTATGCGACGGCGTCATTTCTCACCCTCAGATCCAGACTTTGATCGAATTCGCCCACCGTATGAGCAGTGGGGCGGCCTTGGTAAGCGTGGTGTGCTTGTGGGTCTGGACGCGACTCGCAATGCCACGGAAGCACCCTTCTCGTCGGGCCGGAACTATCGCATTGCTGCTCATTGTGAACGAAGCTCTCCTTGGGGCATTCCTGGTTCTCTTTGGGCATGTGGCACAGGACAAATCGATTGCACGCGTCGTTTCCCTTTCACTCCATTCCGTAAACACCATGTTGTTGCTAGGTGCTATCGCTATCACTGCGTTCTCGATCGGGAAGCCGTCATTTAACATGCTTCATTGGCCTGCTACCGGCAGAGCGCTGATACCGGCCTTCGCATTGACAATGTTGCTCGCTGGAGCAACCGGAACCGTGACTGCCCTGGGAGACACGCTGTTTCCGGCTGCATCTCTCGGTTCCTCTCTCGCGCAAGATTTCTCGTCCGAAAGCCATTACCTTTTGCGACTGCGTATCCTGCATCCCGCTGCAGCACTGATAACAACAGTGCTGATCGCGCGGTTTCTGGCGGGTATCTGGAGATCGCAAAACAAATCGCTCCGGAGCCTTGCTGTG
>JBPYDQ010000092.1:0-3504 GCA_051986135.1 Terriglobales bacterium
ACCCCTCCGTGACGAACAACTCGCGCGCCGCGTCCAGAATCTTGTCGCGCGTCTCTGACCTCTCGCGCTGGCGTCGTTCCTTGACTCCCATAACGACGGTTCCTTAGTTAACGATGTTAACTTAACGATGTTAAGTTATAGCTCCGCGTTTTTTTTGTCAAGGGCAAAATTCTCCGGTGGGTCTCCAACTTCATTAACTTGCTCTATCCTATTGAAATAATTGGTAGATGCTCTAGGTGGCAGCGGCGAAGGGGGTCACGCCGATACCGTTGATCGTCAGTCGATCGTTTTCCTAACGTTTCCCCAGTCAAATCCGTGCCGGGAAGGGGAGTTGAACCCGACCGAAGTCGCTAGGACACGGGCTCCTCTGGGGATCGCGAAATTCGTTCGGGGAGCGCGAGTGCGGGAGCGTTCGGAGCGCCGAGAATCGGATGCGGCCTCGGCTATGCAGCTGCCCGAACGCTTGCTGCGCCGGCCGTTCAAACCTACAACTGTCGGGCAGTAACGGCTCAAACGTACGCCCGTTCCTGTCGTCGTATCGCCTTGTAACGCTCGAACGCTCTCCGGTTGTCTTCCAGTCCCAGCAGCGAACGAAGCGTACAGCCGCGAAAAGTGTGAGTTAACATCCCCGGAGCGTGTCCCAAGACGAACCAGGGATCGTGAAGAAGAGCTCGAGGAAAGTGCCGAAGCTTCATCCAGCGCTCGGCTTTCCAGCGCAGGTACTCGATTTCCTCTGCCGGCAGGTGCTCGGTGCGCACCACTGCCGTGGTGCCGTCATACTCCTCGAGCCGCTCATTGGTGATCAATCCGCGCTCGCGGAAATGCTCGGCCATGGGCGTGCGCGGATAGGGCGTCGGATGCTGAATGTATGGCCAATCTACATATCGCCTGGCGAATGCCAGGTTGGCCTCGATCGACTCACGAGTGTCGTCAGGGTTGCCGACGATTAGCCCTCCGACGACGTACATCTTATTTCGGCGCAGGTAACGAATGGCCTTCAATGTGGCATTGCCGGGGCCGTTACCTCTCTGCCCTACGGCATTCTTGGCTGCGGCGCGCAAGAATTCCAGGTCGCCCTCCAAAACATTTTCGATTCCCAGGAAAACATAACGAAATCCTGCGCGATGCATGAGCGGCGCCAGGGTTTCGCCATGGTTGGCGATGGACGAAGTCATAGCTTGGACGAAGTAGTCGAGCTTATTCAGTCCAGCCTCGATGATGGCCTCGCATAACGCGATGAAGCGATGCACATTGAGGGTAATGTTGTCATCCACCAGAAAGATGGTACGCGCTCCGTGATCTCGGGCATTACGGATATCCCGGAGCACACGGTCAAACGAGTAGGCATGAAAGTTTCGGCCGCGCATTTCTATGATCGAACAGAAACTGCAGTCATATGTGCAGCCGCGCGAAGTCTCAACCACATCCACCTGGCGACCCAGCAAGGTATAGCCTTGAAGCACGCGAGCCGCGCGATTAGGGAGCTGGATGTCGCCATCTTCTAGTCGATGCACAGGCCGGGGGGGGTTATGGAGCCAACGGCCGGCTTCACGACGGGAAAGGCCACAGATTTTCTCGAAGCCGCCGCCCCTTTCCAAGGCACGCAGAAGCTCGCGAAAGGTAATTTCGCCTTCACCGCGCACGATGTAGTCTGTCCCTATTGCTTCGTAGGCTTCCGGGGCAAGACTAGGGTCATAACCACCTACCACGATTTTCACAGAGGGCTTGAGTGAGCGCGCCAGATCCATGATGCGGCCGGCAGTGCGTCGCTGAAAGGTCATCACCGAGAGCCCGAGCACCTCTGGATTGAACTCGCGCACCAGACGGCTGACCGTCTCCCGCGTCGATGTGTGGCACAGAATCAGATCGGCGACGGCGACCTGGTGGTGAGCGTCGATGTTTCCGGCCAGCGAGGTTAACGCTCCGTTGGGCATGCGGATGGCGATCGGAGGCATGTGCTCAAAGTAATCCGGCATGGAGAGCAGAAGGACGTTCATATAGGTTCCTCGCGCTCAAGAAGAGACCGGTTGCCCGCAACCGGAGGGAAGTGAATGGAGATGGTACGGCCACGGCCCACATCCGGGCAATGGCAAAGTCCGGACTGGTTTGTTACCCAACGGCCGCCTTGGCTCAAGATATTTTAGACTCATCTGGAGTTGTCGACTTAGTTCTGAATGTGACGCCGACTCTTCTTGGCGTGCGCCAGGTTGTAGCCAAGGAATTGGGACCTTCAGAGGCCCCGTCTAAACCTTGATGAGTGCGAATTCGTAAGGCTGGGTTTGTGCCATCGAGGATCAGTTGCCCGCAGTGTGGGTGGAAAATGGCAATCCGGCAATAACAAACTATCCTTCACACAAACGGGTATCAGAACATATCAGACGGAGTGATCACGGTCTCTCTTGAACACAGTGGATGGGATCTGCTCTCTGCTCGTGGTCTTTAATTATTACTATTCTTTTCGCCGGGCGCCAGCCAAGACGTCCGGACGCCTGTTCTATTCGAATGTGGGTCATTCCCATCATTCCCCCTGCCGCCTCGATTGGACAGGAAGACTTCTCGAGCTCGCTGACAAACTCGGCGTGCCGTCGAGGTGTGAGCATGAGGTTTTCATAACCTAATCCCGTGACGCAACGTAGCAAAGGTAAACCGGTTTACTTGCTTGCTTTGGATGTCTGCCACCGACGCTACCTGTGATCCAACTCAGAACCGATCATTCTTGGAACGGGAACTGATCCCGGTGCAAACATTCAGTAAACGGCAACTTCGACCTGATAAAATTAGGGCTGGACAATTCGAACACATCGACCACGCGGAGAGATGGGTGAGTGGTTGAAACCAGACGCCTCGAAAGCGTCCGTGCCTTAACGGGCACCGGGGGTTCGAATCCCTCTCTCTCCGCCATTGCTTTTGTAATCTTCGACTTACAGCGCGGTGATACCGAAACTGATGCTAGATCGGGAAGAATCACCGATGGCCAGCTGCGAAGTTGTCGTCACGAAACGAGTTCAAACCATTAAAGGTCCGCGCTACTACCCGGTAGTTCTATCCGCGAACGGGCGACTCAAGACCCAACACCCTAGTAGCAAACGACCGTCGGGCGCTTACACGTGACCGAGATGCTATCTGGCTCAGAAGCTGACGGATAAGATTAACCAGGACTCTCTTTGCGCACGTTGCTGCGGGTCTACTGGCTACCGACAATCCGAGCGGCACCAGACGTCGACCGCGACCATGCGCAGCGTGCGATACAGCTAGTGAGTAAAGCGTCGGCCTACGACTTGGGTGATGCCGGACCGGGTCGGATCGACGCGATGAACCCGGCCTACATGCGCGGCCCGCATTCTTGAAAATGGGCCAAAGCGGCGGGGCAATGGACGAAGTCCAGAACATCCTCGATCACTACGGGCTCGTTCTAAACTTTCCGTTAGGCGCCTTAGCACATCTGCAGCTAGCAAGAGTGCGGAAGTTGGGCGGTGACACGGCGGGAGCGCGACTGCCTACTCA
>JBPYDQ010000093.1:0-4870 GCA_051986135.1 Terriglobales bacterium
ACCCACACCCAGGACCGGGGAGCAAATTGGGGGCGTCGACGTTGGAGTCGGTGCTCTCGAGGCCTGAAGTATTCCGAGTGATGATTGGGTGAATGGCGCGCCGGCGCTGGCTTCAAATACTCCACCCAGCTGCCAGCCGCTGCGCTCAGCGCCCAACCTATGGCTCCGAAGTTCCATCTGGGTGTTACCAGCCCCTCCGTGCAGTCGATCTCGAGGTTCTGGGCGACATTGAAGTCGGAGAGTCCGCGGGTGAGCCGCGAATGAAACCCGAATGGGCTTCCGATGGATTGAAGCAATCGCCCACCATGCCGCCTAAGCTGGTGTCAACCGATTTACCCCGGGTGTAGGAACTGGATAACCAACTGCCGAGAACAAGCCGCCCGCTCGGACGCGCCAAACAATGCTATCCCGCATCCGCTCTCCCGAAGGCCGAATCTCAGGGAGTGATTACCAGCCCTGCACCATCCACAGTTGAAAACGCGCTACGACCTACTCAACATCATAGACTCGCAATTCCGCAGAGTTTTTCTCGTGGTGGGGAACTGCCAGATAGTAACGATTCAGTTCCGGAACCAGAATCGCTGTCTTGGCGCGAAACGCAGTGGGGACGTGGCCGATTTGTTCGTAATGATCGGGATCACGCTGCTGGAATACATCCACGAACTCTGTTCCAGCGAAATAGATGCGTTTTTGGGTAGCGTTATACACCATGTCGTCCGACATGGATGCCGCGGTGAAACTGGCGACAACTTTCCCCGATCCGGTGTCGAGCACGATCAGTTTCCCTGGGTCGCGAGTGCCGACAAACAGGCGGTGATTAGCTTCATCGAGAGCAATCGTGGTCGGTTTCTTAGCAACGTCGCCGATAGGCCAGGTGGCAAGCAAGGAGTGGTTCTTGCGGTCAAAAACCTCCACCTCGGCCTTCCCGCGTATATTCACAAACAAGCGCGTGCCGGACTTTTCCAAAGCCATCGCTTCGACATCGTCGGAGTCAATCTTGATTTCACCCACCTTCTTGGCTGCAGTCGTGTCCACGATAGTGATGTAGGAATCGGGTAAGTGAGCGTCCTTACCGGTCTCTACGATGTACAAGTACTTCGTAGCTGGATCATAACTGCTGGAGTCAGCACCCTCTCGCACTTTGACCGTTCCCGCGGGCTTATAAGATACGGTATCGTAAATCTTCACCTCTCCGAGATCTCCGTCTACGACAAACAATTTTTTTAAATCGCCGCGGTACACCATGGAATGGGGAGCCTTCAGACCTTGGATGGTATGGATCAGCTTATTTGTCTTCAGATCAAAAACCAAGACTTTCGAATTCTCTTCCGCCGTGGAAAACAGCCGGTTACCCTTCAGATCGATGGCGAAGTGATCGAAGTCACCATCGTGCAATTCTGGCAAAGGTGTTGTCCCGACCAGTTTGAGCGGCGTCTTTGCCCAGGCAGGAATGAGCAGAACGAGAATGACTGCGGCCAATATTTCATACTTCACGGTTTTCACCTTGCCCTCCAGTTTTAGCTTCGAAAGCTTAGATCTGACCACCACGCGATAGTACCCATTAAGCCGTGATCAAGATGAAGTCAGCATTAAGGCAAGATGAAAAACTGTTCAATGCCGAGAAAACGGTTGACGACGTGGCCGAGCGGGCTTAAATACATCGCATGAATGAAGTTTTATCAGCACTACGCGCATGAGTGGAACATAATGCTTCTCTAGGTAGTCGCCGGAGAATCATGGAGACCCGAGTGTCAATCAGACCAGTTCCCAGGCCAGGTATTCCCACACGTTTCCGTTGGGCCATCATGGCTTCGATCGTCATGGTTACGGTGCTTACTTACCTGGATAGATTGAATCTGGGGATAGCGGGCAAATACATTCAAGATGAACTTGCCTTCAGCACCGAGACCATGGGATGGGTGCTGAGCGCGTTTTTGCTGGGCTACTCGCTATTTCAAGTCCCCGGGGGTTGGGCGGGGGATCGCTTCGGTCCGAAGAAGGTTCTCACGACCGCAATTGTTTTGTGGTCAGTTTTTACCGCGCTCACAGCAGCCGCTCCGGGTCTCGCGATCAATCGATGGATCGGCGTGGTTGGTTCCTTGATGCTGGTCCGATTTCTTGTTGGCGTGGGAGAAGCCGCCGCTGCTCCGAGTTGCAACAAACTGGTCTCGAATTGGATCGGCTCGGATCAGCACGGGATAGGGAGCAGCGCCTTTGTCATGGGCATCGGCATTGGGGGAGCGTTTACACCACCGCTGATTGCCGGGGTAATGGAACGATGGGGCTGGCGCTCGTCTTTCTACTTGTCTGGCTTGCTCGGGCTGATAGTGGCACTGGTGTGGCAGTGGTACGTGACTGACTTGCCGGAGAAGAATTCGCGCGTCAATACAGCAGAACTGGCACTGATCCATCGAGCACGGGCGGGAAAGAAACCTGGGTCCACGAGTGCAACCGCGACACCCTGGCGGCGGATGCTTTCCGATCGCACAATCTGGGGCGTGCTGCTTGGCTACTTCTGTCAAGGCTTCCCCATTTATTTCTTTCACACCTGGTTCTTCATTTACCTGGTGCGAGTGCGCCACTTGACTATCGCACAAGGCGGATTGTGGGGCTCTACTCCATACATCGCCATCGCATTTCTGGCTCCGACCGGAGGGTGGTTCTCCGACCGAGCGGTCAAGAAACTGGGTAAGAGGGTAGGCCGACGGCTGGCCGTGTGTCTGGGAATGTTCAGCTCGTCGGTTCTGATGTGGATCGGTGCGGCCGCTTCCAACAGCCGCGAAGCGATCACTCTGCTTGCGCTGGCAGCCGGATGTAACATGTTTTCCGCGACCACATTTTGGGCGACCTGCATCGACGTGACCGACCAGTCCACCGGCTCCTTATCGGGTCTGATGAACACGTTCGGCAACCTTGGTGGCTGGCTCTCACCTATCGTTTCCGCTTACGTTGCGACTCGATTTGGATGGAATCGCGCTCTCGACTGCGCCGCCTTGGTCTCGATCGCTTCTGGACTGTTCTTCCTTATGGTGCGTGCCGATCAAAAGGTGGATACCGCAAGACTGGCCACGGCTATCCTTCCATCGTCTGGTCAAAAGACAAACATCGAGTCCGAAACTGCCAGTTTTCGGGCTCGAAGCAGCGAGTGACGGTCCCTGGCGTTGGGGAAATCGGGCCACCTGCCCCTGAACAGACTTTCATTCCGATTTCAGGTTGTTTTCATAATCGGGCAGTCAATATTAGAGACTGAGGTTGGAGCAGCATTAACGGCCGAGGTTTGAGGGAGAAAAGAAATGGCTCGATTGCGCATCTATTCTTTGTTGCTCGTGTCTTGCTGCCTTCTGCTATCGACGGTAAGTAGTTCCGCACAAGGCAACGTGCGGCTCTATGTGGGGAGCAGTCGCGGTGATGATGTTGGCATAGTCGATATGAACTCCCTCAAAGTGGTCGGCGACATCAAAGCCGGCGATCGCGTCCACGGTGTTTGTCTCGAACCAGGGGGCCTAAGACTGTTTATCACGGTTGAGTCGGACCATACGTTGAGAATAGTTGATACCGCTACCCACGCTACCATCGGAGTGGTGAAGCTCAGCGGGAAACCAAACCAGTGCGCTGTTACTCCCAATGGCAAGTTTGTGGCGGTGCCGATTCGCGACGGTGATCGTGTTCAGATAGTAGATGTAGCCGAGCAGAAGATCGTCAAATCTCTTCCCATAAAAGAGCCTCATAACGCGCTTAATACGGGAAGCAATCGATACATGTACGTAAGTTCGATGGGGTCGAATGAAATCGACCTGATCGACCTGGACAGAATGGAGTTCGCGGCGCACATTCCGGCGGGCGGACGGCCTCGGCCGTACGTGGTCTCGCCCGATGGCAAAACCATGTACGTCGCCCTGGCTCTGCTCCATGGATTCACGATTGTGGATATCCCTTCCCGGAAAGTTCTCGAAAGGGTGGAGATGCCCTCCGTGCACCCGACATTGCGAAAGCTGAAATTTGAAACCCAGGATACCCTGACCCATGGACTGGCTTTAACGCCGGACGGCAGAGAGCTTTGGGTTTCCAGCCTGCTCGACGATTGCGTGTACATCTATGATGTGAGCAGCAAAAAAATCGTGGGGCGGGTAAAGACGGGTGAAGGTCCGAACTGGATCGTGATCACGCCGGACGGAAAATATGTCTGCGTCAGCAATACCGATACAGACGATGTTTCCATCATCGATGTTCGGAGCCGACGCGAAGTGAGCAGGGTAAAGGTAGGGCAGGTGCCTAAAAGACTTGCGTTGGCGGTGTTCCAGGAGCCGGGGCAAAGCGCAGAGAGACGCTAAGCTGATAAGAGTTGCGCGTTTGGCGCCGACTGATTGTCCGCCAGGATCCGGGAGGTGGTGGCGTCGAATCGATCGTGCACCAAATGTTCCGTGCTGCCGTGGCGCATAGAAGTCTCGGCTTCTGGCCGCTCGTCACCCCTATGCTCCGATCATCCGAACCAGATCTCTCGCGCTGAATTCACCGACGGCGGGTAACAGCAACTCGCCCGACAGACTCGATCGTCATAATTTGGGCATAGTTGATAACGGATCCTTACCTGTGGCGCGGGTTCTTCGCCGCGGTGAGCGAAGCACTCAAGGAAGGGACCCGCAATTGCTAGTTCCTCAGCCTCAGTAGCGGTGCACGACCTCCGGAGGCAGGCGCCGAACGAACGCACGTTCTACTCTGTGGCCCATGTTTCTGGAACGCATTCAGCATCGAAAACGTCTGACCGTGCCAGGGACGTACGAGGTCATGGTCGAAGAGGGTCGACAACCTCGATAAAAGGAAACCGATGGAAGTCCGTATCTCGAGTGAAAACCTTGCGGATTCCATGCTC
>JBPYDQ010000094.1:0-3794 GCA_051986135.1 Terriglobales bacterium
CCGCACTCGTATCAGACTGAGAGTCAGAGAGCCGCGGCCGGACACCTTGCCCGCTCGCAGCTGATCCAATAGGTCATTCGCTTCGACCAGCGGGCGTGCGCTCACCTCACGGGGGACTTTGCCCTCGCCGGCAAGAGAAATCACTTCGCGCAAATCTTGCGGCGTTCCTACCGCCGATGCGCGGATACGGATTTCTCCCCCCATCATCAGGATCGGCGGGAAACCTATGTTCTCGGCAGGCAAGCCGACGACCCAAAAAATGCTAGTAGGTCGCGCGCAATAAAAAGCCGTATCGTAGGCTGCTTTTGACCCGGAGGTAACAATAGCCACACGAACTCCGCCCGGCGGCCTTACTGCTTAACCAAATCGGTCGCACGGGCGTTCCGCATCTGCATCGCGCCAAGAGATCTGGCGAAGTTCAAGCTTTTTGTCAGATACGTCAATCCGAGGTACCTCCACACCAAAAGGTCGCCCAAACTGCGCCGCGAGGTGTCCCAGCGGGCCAACACGAAAACTGCCGGCTGTAGTCCATTCAGAGTGCCCTGCATGTTTAAGGGACCGATACACCGTTAAGCGCCACACAAAAAAGCGGCGCAGATCAATTGCAGAAATACCGTTTTGAATTTCTTGAGTGTGGTTTGACCGCGCTTTACAAGTTCGGCATAACCCGCGGTCTACCCGTGACGCCTGTGATTTTCTAACGGCTGCACCGGTTTTCGTTTCCTTCTCGGCAGAATTCGCACTCACCGCAGCCCCAATGAATCCATGGAACGCCCGCCCGGTCCCCGATTTCCAGATCGCCTACCGCGGCGCCTTCTCCAGCACCCGGTCGGCAATTCCGTGGTCCGGAATCAGCCGTCGCTTTATGCTTCCCGTGGGTTGCGTTGCATCCCCGTCGGCCACCTGCACATCCGAGCGGCACATAACACCGGCTTCCACCCGAATCAGGACCTCGTCGGCCTTAGGTCTCGGGTGCTCCACCTCCTCAACCAGGAGCGGACTTTTGAATTCGCTAGGAGTGCAGCCTTCATTGCTTTTTGGCTCGAGAAGAGGGAAAGACAGAATTGTTTCCTGCAAAAGCCGGTTACCGCTGAACCCCTCGCAAAAAGAACTCCACCGCGCTATCCACCCGGTCGGTCAGCTTATGTGGGCCTGTCAGATCCACCGTCCACTGGCGAACAACGGTACGGTAGAGGGCTTCCATGAACTCTGCTAGATGAACGACGGGAAACGCGCTCGTGATTTCTCCGCGCTGTTGCCCCTGCGACAGGATCTCCCTCAGCAGGCCTGCCACGATGCACTCAGCTCCGCGCAACTCGGGAGATCGCACCGCATCCATGGCGCCGGACAGCACCACCGCTTGCCATAGCGGACGATCCGCTTCGGCTTCACACGCCATGCTGTGGTACAGACGGCGCAAACGATCGGCTGTGCTCGCTTTGGTTGAGAGCTCCGATTTGAGCCGTTCCGCCATGCATTCGAAGCCTCGTTCGCCCACATCGCGCAGGACTGCGTCCTTGCTTGGAAAATAGCGGAAGAAAGTTGGCTGGCTGATCTCAAGAATATGGACGATGTCGTCGACGCGAGTCTTCTCGTAACCTTGTTTGCGGAATAAGCGGATGGCGGTATCGATGATTTGCTGACGCAAGCGCGCCTTCTTGCGTTCACGAAGGCTTGGGATCTCTTGAACTGGTGTTGGCGCACTTCGTCTCGCCCCGTTCCTATGGTTCCCACGCCTTTGTGCAGCGGCGACAACACGAGCCATAATCTGTTCTCTCCAGCATTAGATTGCAGATCATATTAGGTGCACTGGGTATCGAAATCGATGGAAAAAATGTCCCAAGTGAGCTCGCCAATACTCGGATCACAATTCGTTTGACCCGACATTGACGTTAGCTACTAATATCTGATATAGGCTAGCACAATTTTTTGTTCGAGCCATCCGTGCCGGAAAACCAGGGAGAACCATGATTGCTGCCACCGCAACACTTCTCCAAGCAAAAGGCGGGGCCTTCCTTATTGAAGATCGGTCACCTGATGAAATCTTCACGCCGGAAGATCTCACAGAAGAACACTTAGCTATTGCACATACCGTCGACGACTTCTGGGAGAACGAGGTCGAACCTCATCTCGAGGAGATCCGTCAGCAGAAGCCGGGAGTTGCGCTGAACATACTGCGTAAGTCCGCAGAACTGGGCCTAACGGCAATAGCCATTCCGGAAAAATTCGGCGGCATGGAAATGGATCTGCCGTCCGTCATGATCGCAGGTGAACATCTGGCGAAAGACACTTCGTACGGGTCTTGGTATTCGGCCCACACAGGGATTGGAACCCTTCCCGTTCTTTTCTTCGGTAACGAAGAACAAAAGAGAAAATACCTTCCTTGCTTAGCAAAGGTGGAGATGCTCGCCGCTTATGCGCTGACCGAACCGCTGGCCGGCTCAGACGCTCTCGCCGTTCGTACCCGGGCGGATCTCAGTGCAGATGGAAAATACTACGTCCTTAATGGGCAAAAGATGTGGATTACGAACGGCGGCGCCGCCGACCTCTTTACTGTTTTCGCGAAAGTAGGTGGCGAAAAGTTCACAGCCTTCCTCGTCGAACGCAACTTTCCAGGTGTCACCAGCGGCGCTGAGGAACGCAAGATGGGCATCAAGGGCAGTTCGACAACGGCCGTCTATTTCGACAACGTCAAGGTCCCAGTTGAGAATGTGTTGGGCGCAATTGGTCGCGGGCACATCATTGCGTTCAATATCCTCAATATCGGGCGGCTCAAACTGGGGGCCGGCGCCTTGGGTGCCGCAAAGAATGTTTTGGCCATTTGCCTGAAGTACGCCAAGGAGCGCAAGTCATTCGGGTCGGCCATTGCGGAGTTCGGAGCGATTCAGCACAAGCTGGCCGAAATGGCGATTCGAATGTATGCGGTCGAATCGATGGTGTGGCGGGTCGTGGGACTGATCGAAAGTCAATTGGCTCAGACTTCTCAAACCGAACCCCGGGCCGTCGAAGAGTACGCCGTGGAATGCTCCATCATTAAAGTCTACGCATCGGAGATGCTCGACTACGTTGTCGATGAAGGTGTGCAGATCCATGGCAGCTATGGCTACCATCAGGACTACGCGGTGGAACGCGCTTACCGTGATTCCCGAATTAATCGGATATTCGAAGGAACAAACGAGATTAATCGTCTGCTGATTACAGGAATGCTGCTGAAACGTGCCGCACGTGGACAGTTACCACTCGTGTCAGCGGTTCAGGAGGCGCTCGCCACAACCACGGGAGAAGCAGCCAACTCGACGGGCACTGATCAGGAAACACGGCTTGTTCAGGCCGCGAAGAAGATCGCGTTGCTCACGATTGGGCTGGCAACCAAACGATACGGTGCGGAGTTGGAAAAACAACAAGAGGTTCTCATGAATATTTCCGACATCATCATGGAGGTGTTCGCCATGGAGTCCAGCCTGCTTCGACGCCGAAAGCTCGAGACGTCAGGCAATGCGACGAATGCCGCCCAGAAGTGCGCCGTATTTCTTCGCGAAGCCATGGATCGCGTCGAAACCTCATTCAGAACTGTCATCGGGACCTGTTCGGATCCGAATACGCTGCAAAAGAATCTTGCGGCACTACGCAGTCTAGCGAACTACGAGCCTCTCGACGCCATAACGCTACGACGGAACATTGCCGGCCGACTCCGCTCCGCTGGTTTCTACAGGGTCTGACATAAAATAGCCAGGCGCGGGTACGGTTTGACCTGACACAAAAGGTTTAGCGTATTGATCTGATCCTTCCGATGG
>JBPYDQ010000095.1:0-5311 GCA_051986135.1 Terriglobales bacterium
AGCCTTGATGGTCTTGTTTCAACGGACGGAAGTATGTCTCGTGCACCAGCGCCGTGCTTTCGAGGGTATGGTCGCGATGCTCCTTGCGGAGCTGGTAATGTGCTACGCGGCGAAGCTCGTTATAGACGAGTGGCAAAAGCTGGCGCAGCGAATCTTCATCACCAGCTTTCCATTTGGCCAGAAGTTCACTGACCGGCGGGGACGAATTCTGTGTCACGCGCCCACCCCCAGCGGAACTGACGCTGGATGAACAAGATAGCGATTCTGGAGGCGGCAGTCAACAAGCCAGACAGAAGCGACAGAAGCGGGGCTAGAACGAAGTCGGGACACGATCAAAGTAGGGTGTCGAGTGCAGTATGCCTCTGAGGTCACCGAGCAAGCCCGGGTGGATGTTTCTCCGCATGAAAATTTTCTTCGAATCAGTGAGCCAATTCACCAGGAAATTTCGCCTAAAAAAGTGTGAGCCCGGATGCGAGTTGTTCAGCCATTCAACGAAAGCGAAGGCCAATGCTTGAAGTGAGCCAAAGTCCGCAGAATTTGCGCTTAACGAAATGAAGCCAGCAGAGTCGGTCTCTGCGAAGGAGCCAGATGGCGACGGGGTAGTCTTCAAGCTCGATGCAGACGTCAGGGAGACCGTGCTGCACAGCATTTCTGTCGGCATGGAGGAAAACTCCTAGGCGCCGCCCGAAGAGATTGAGGCAATTGTCTTTCTCCATGTCCGGTTTTAACCAGAATTGTCGCGTTAACCAATCAGGGCACGAATGAAACCGACGCAGCGGATTCGTCTCATGGGTTGTTCTCCGATTTGGTGCGCGGTTTCGAAACGCTGAATGTTGTGGCGGGCAGGACTACAAAGAGAATTCTAGAGCCCAAACTTGGTATCCACGTGTTGGTTCGAATTTTATTGCTGTTGCTGGAGTGCACACTTTGAACGAGAGGTGGGTTATGGCGCCGAAGAATCGCATGTGGTGTATCGGACGCTTCGAATTCGTAGTCCTGAGTCTGCTGCTATTCTCCCTAGCGACTACCGGCGTTTCCGAGGCGAGGAATCCTTTGCCACTGATCAACCAGCCACTGATGCCTGACGCTGTCAAACCGGGCGGGGCGGGATTCACGCTGACCGTCAACGGCATCGGTTTCGTTTCTGGCGCGGTCGTGAAATGGAACGGTAGCCCCCGAGCGACCACGTTTGTGAGCCGTTCGCGGCTGAAGGCGACTGTCCTCTCCTCGGACATCATCAAACCCAGCACGGCCGCGGTCACGGTCGTCAATCCAGTCCCGGGCGGCGGGACGTCCAATATTGTGTACTTCCCAATAAGAGCCTCCTCTTCTTCCGCTTTATTCAGCACATCAACCTATAGCGCGGGGTCAGTCCCCTGGGCGGTGGCGACGGGAGATTTCAACGGGGACGGTAAGCTCGACCTCGCGGTCACCAACAACACGGATAATACGGTCACTATTTTCACCGGAAATGGCAACGGCATCTTTAAGGCGCTGGGTACCGCGGCCACGGGCCAGACTCCGCAGGGCATTACGGCAGCGGACTTCAACGGGGACGGCAAGCTGGACCTGGCAGTTGCGAATGATGGTTCCGGGACCGTGTCTATTCTCTTGGGGAGAGGAGATGGCACATTTCAGATGCGGACCGATTACAGTACCGGTCCGCGTGCCCAGACAGTGGCGGTGGGAGATTTCAACCGCGATGGCAAACTTGATCTTGCAGTCGCGAACTATGGCCCCGACTATGAGAACAGTACCGTATCGATCCTCCTCGGTAATGGCGATGGCACCTTCCGGCCCCAGGTGGCGTACTCCGCTGGAGTGAATCCCGTAGGCGTCTTGGTGGGCGACTTCAACGGAGATGGCAAATTAGACCTGGCAGTCCTGGATAATAATCAGGTGCCTGGCGTCTCGATCCTGCTTGGGAACGGCGACGGCACCTTCCAGAACCCAGTGCCGTACAACGTCGGAGAAAACCCTCGTGTGGGAATGGTCGCCGACTTCAATGGGGACGGCAAGCTGGACTTGGCAGTGGCAAACTATACCGACAACGACGTATCAATCCTGTTGGGTAACGGCGATGGCTCCTTCCAGGCACCTGTGAACTACGTAGTGGGTGCTAATCCTAACGCGCTCACGGGAGCCGACTTGAATAGAGATGGCAAGCTGGACTTGGTTACGGCCAACCAAACCGGGAACTCCGTAAGCGTGCTCTTAGGAAATGGCGACGGCACTTTCCAAGTCCATAATGATTACCCAACTGGGCAAGGTCCTGGTGGCATAGCCGTTGGGGATTTCAACGCTGACGGTAGGCTGGACGTGGCGCTCGCAGATAGTAGCAGCGACACGGTTTCCGTTCTTTTACAAGCTCCTACCGTGTCGGTCCCGCCAACTAGCCTTATATTCGCGGGACAGGTGATCGGAACCAACAGTACCGCACAGCAGGTGACGCTTACCAACAGCCTTCATGTAACGCTCAATATCGCCAGCATTAGCGTTACCGGAACAAACGCGACCGATTTTAGCGAAACCAACAAGTGCCCTTCGAGCCTGGCAGTCGGAGCGAGCTGCACGATCGAAGTAACCTTCGCACCGACTCAAATAGGGCCGCGGACTGCCACCATCACAATTACCGATAATGCCTTGGACAGTCCGCAGTCAGTAGCATTGAGCGGGACTGGCGTGATTTCTGGGTGGAACATTATCTTGTCAACCAACAGCCTCACTTTCGCTACCCAGCTTGTGGGCACAACCAGCACAGCGCAGTCGGTGACGCTCACCAACTACGGCAGTTTGGCTCTTTTGATCACCAGCATCAGTTTCAAGGGCGCTAATCCCGGTGACTTCATCCAAACGAACACTTGTGGCGGCCTGGTAGCATCCGGCGCAAGCTGCACGATCAGCGTCTCGTTCAAACCAATGCAAGGTGGAACGCGCGTGGCGGCTTTGTCAATCGCCGACAACGCACCGGGGAGTCCGCAAACAATTAGCGTGACCGGCGTGGGCACGGTGGTAGAGCTCAATCCAACCAGCTTGGGCTTCGGCGCGGTGCCGGTCGGTCAGAGCAAGTCCATGCATACGAAGCTTACCAACTGGGGGAGCACAACGCTCAGCATCACCGGGAAAACGATCACGGGAGCCTTTTCCGAGGAGAACAACTGCGGTTCGAGTGTGGGGGCAGAAAAGTCCTGCACCATCACTGTCACGTTCAAACCGGGGGGACGTGGCATTTTCAGGGGCGTATTCTCTGTCAGCGATAGCGGCGGTGGCAGTCCGCAGCAGGTGAGCTTGTCTGGGAGTGGCTGTGTTTATAACGTCCATCACAAATGTCAAGTGTTGATTAGCAGCCCGGCAGTCCAGTCGGCCTTAGCAAGGTCGCGGACTACGGCGGTGCCGAGCGCCACCGGTGTTAACAGAGTCGGCACTCGCCTTCTCGATCTGGTGGACTCCAGTCGAACTGACCCATTCGCGGCCAACGGTATTAAGCGCGAGTTACTCGTGCGCTTCTGGTATCCGGCTGCCGCCCACCGGAACTGCAAGCTGGCTGCTTACACATCCCGCAGAGTCTGGAATTATTTCGATGAGCTCACTCGAGTACCTTTGCCTGCGGTGACCACGAACAGTTGCCTGAACGCTCCCGTCGCCGAGGGAAACTATCCGGTAGTCGTTTTCACCCATGGCTACACCGGTACGTTTACTGATTACACGTTCTTGTTCGAAGACCTTGCGAGCCGGGGCTATGTGGTGGCTTCGATCGATCATACGTACGAAGCAACCGCGGTCGAGTTTCCCGACGGTCGCTTTGTCAAATCAGCCGTTGGTAGCCACCTCGCAGGTACGTGGCGTACCGATGACCGGAGTTTGTCTTTTGCTTTGTCCGTGCGCTTGGACGATCTCAGGTTTGTGCTCAACGAACTAGAGCGCCTGAACGCGTCGGCCGATAACCCCTTCGCAGGCAAGCTGGATATGTCCAAGGTCGCCCTTGCGGGTCACTCTCTGGGTGGGCTAACCACCTGGCAGGGTGTGCAGCAGGACACGCGCTTCAAAGCGGGCATCTTGCTTGATCCTTACTTGGGCAATGCTTCCCTTGGCGCGATAGAAACACCTGTGATGGTGCTAACAATGAGACACGAACAGCAGAATGACGACGAATGCGAGCTTTGGAGCGATCTGCTTGGCCCGCGGCTTGCCGTCAATCTCCGAGGCGCCGAGCACGTGACGCCCTCCGATCTGGTATGGCTGGCGAAAGGAGCGATCAAGGCCGGCACCATGGGACCGGACAAAGCCATAGCCGCTATACGAGATTACGTCGCGGCATTTCTTGACACGAATCTTCTGGGGAAGCCATCGGTTCGCCTGCTGACCGGCCCATCATCGGATTACCCCGATGCTGCCATTACCACGCGAGGTGAATCACTGTGCCGTGGAAGCACAGGCAATTAGTGGAACTGCGGCGATACATGATTGATCACGGCTTGCGGGGAACCACTTGCAAATCAGGAAAGTAGTGGAGCCGTTGAAAACACTTCAATGAGACCGCAAGACAAAGCAGGTGGTTTGGCGTGCGGACGGTAGCCCGTGTCCAGGCTATCTCCTTCTGGGTCGGAGTATAAACTCGCTCCAACTCGCGGGCTGTGATGATCCGGCCAAATCGCGGATACGCAGTCTTTTCCAACGAGGGCATCACTACAAGGAGGGTCGATCAGCGTTCTTCTGATAACGTGTATCTGCACTACGGTGCGCCAGGATAAACCTGGTGCTTCCAGCGGGTGAAATTCCCGCCCCGTTAAGAGGTGGAGCCGCCTCACCGGGAATCGAGTCTTGGGCCCGAGAGGTAACAAATCGGACTAAGCGTAGACAGAGCGACGCGCGAGCCGTAACGAAAGTGAAGCTATTGAGCCTCGTTAAGTACTTAACCGCAGGCCGACAGTATCGTAGTGGCTGGCAGGCACCAGTAGGCACACCGGAAATGGCGAGGTGGCCGGAGACTGCGGCGGGGTCAGAGAGCACGGCACGTTCGGAGAGGGAAGCACCAAGGGACCTGGGAGATCCACTGTGGTCTTGGTCTGCTGACAAGGCGGATCGAGTATGCCGGACGATATGGATCACTCCTGAGAAAGGCAGAAGCCACAGTGGAAGTCGGATTCGCTGGTAGTACTCAGAGTGCGGGAAAGCCGCACACAGGGGGAAGCGGCGAAGCAGATGAAGACTGACTTTAGGGAAACATTACCTGCACCCACGGAGGCAGGAGGCTGATGTCAACACAACTGAGTCAGATAGCGAAGAAAGCAAAGTTAGATCCTAAGGCGCG
>JBPYDQ010000096.1:0-3970 GCA_051986135.1 Terriglobales bacterium
AGCCGCAGATAGTGGTCAAGAAGTTCCGTTGCCTCCGGAGCCAGCGGTAGGAATCGGGTCTTGTTGCCTTTACCGCGCACGCGAATCTGCGATTCCGATAACAGCAAATCGTCCCGCCGCAGATCCATGACCTCTTGCGACCGAAGCCCCTGCAGCAGCATCAGTCCCACGATGGCCAGGTCCCGTGAGTTCCGAAAGCTTGACCAGAATCGCGCCACTTCGTCGACGGACAAAGGCACGATGGTTCGTTTGGCAGTCTTGACGTGCAACCGACTTAACGCGGGTCGCGGCTTGCCAATGCCCATGGGCGCTCGCTGCCAGTAAGTCGACTGGAGCGCCGGAGCGATCTGACCGGGTGCGCCAGGAAAGGCAATGCGCAAGGCGCGATCGACAATCGCAACACGTTGGTTGATCGTGGCGCCGGTCAACTCGCGTTCTTGGCTGGACTGGAATCGCACATAGTCGAGCAGTGTCGATTCGGTGAGGACATCTTTGGTGACCTCATGAGTGTGGTGAACACTCTCCCACCAGCGGAGAAAGTGCAACAACGCGTCCGCATAGGTTCGCAGAGTTGTGTCAGCCAGGCGGCGAAGGGTTTCGTAATCGAGATACTGGTTGATCCATTCGATCTCACGGCCGGCGGTCCGTTCGACGACACGATACGGGCACCGCACATGGCTGTTAGAAGCCTTGCGCACCACCCGGAAGATCATCATTGCGCTGCCTCCAACAGGGACTGGAAGTGATGAGCATCGCCACCCTGGGTAAAGAAGCTGTTTGGATCGTGTCCTTCGGGCAGCGAGACCGTCCGCGCGCTTACGCCGTGCCCTGTGAGCCGGCACGCGAGTGATTGTGCCGCCTTCTGCCCGCTGCCGTTCTGGTCGGCGTCAAAAACGAGATAAACGGATCGGGAGCCATCGTAGAGTTGCCGAAGTTGGCGCGCGTTGAGATTGGTGCCCAGCGAGCAGGTGACGTTGTGAAAACCAGCCTGCCACAATGCGGCATAGTCGAACAACCCCTCGACCAGAATCAGTTCCGGATATCGCCGCACCCGGTCCCATGCATATAACCCACCTTTGGCTCCCGGCAGAAAACGATGGGGTGGCGCCGAAGCTGACAGACTACGGCCATAGAGGTTTTCTTCCAGCGGAAAGACGATCCGACGCATGTAGGCGTCGTAGCCCGCGGCGGTAACCAGACCGGATTCGCGCAGAGTTTGGGGGGAGTGGCCTAACTGTGTCAACCAAGCTCGCAGGCAGCCACCTGGTGCATAGCCAATCCGCATGTGCTCGATCACTTCCGCCGAGCGGATTCCACGTTGATACAGGTAGGCGACCGCCTCGCTGTGACGGTGCAACTGTATGCGATAGAAATCTGCGGTCTCGTGCAGCAGCGGCGGCAGGCCGCGCCATTGGCGGAGCAACTCCAAAGCTTTCCGAAACCTCACTTGGTGATACAGTTCAGCAAAGCGGATCACGTCACCACCGCGGCCGCAGCCATAACAGTAAAACAGGTTCTTGAGAGGATCCACCAGGAAGCTTGGTTCATGATCTTCGTGCAGCGGACACACTCCCATACATCGGCCACGGCTGAGTGTTCGGGCCGGGCGCCAATCATGGGCCTGTAGATACTCCAGCAGTGAAATCTGTTGTTTCAACTCGTCGAGGGCTTGACGACTCACGGACTTCTTACCTCGGTTGGCAGAATACGGCAGAGCGCGGGCAGATCCCAGGCAATGATGGTGGGTGTCTGGAGAAAGTGTTGGCCTCGGGATCTGGCCCAGCACCACAGGCTCAGTAGTCGCCGCTGCGCCCAGCGGCGCACGGTGGATGCATCCGGCGAGCGTGATGGATTTTTGCAGTGCGGCGCTGCTTGTTCAGCAGTGTCGCCGGCCACGATTCGCTCGCAGGCCTGTTGCCGGCAAAGCACGCTAAAATGTCCCGAAGGCGCCAACCAGTTCGGCAAGACGGTGAAGGTCTTGCCGCACGGTCGGCAAATCCCGCGCCGTACCCAAATGCGATCATGTTGGTCATCGTGGGCCTGGCGGAGCCGCCGGCCGTGGCCAATGATCGTGTCGTCCTGGCAGAGCGGGCACAGCCGCGGCAGGAGATGCAACGGCACTACCCCGGCTCAATGTTGTCTTTGGTGTCCGGCAGTGCGATAAGGAGAATCACGGCTGGCGTGGAGGCCCGCCGCGACCGTCGCCTGCTAAGTTTCGATCTGCTGGTCGGGCCTTCACCCTCCCGACACAGTCGGCATTCAAACGAAAAAAGAATACTGCTTTCCGCCGCCCCCCGCGAGTCCAGCACTCGGAACATTGGCCGCTTATAAACGCCATGTCGGACTCTTGAATTCCGAACCACATCAGGACACGTGCGTCCTCCCTGCTCTCGTCCAATCATCGGCCAACGCTCGTGCCACCAACGACGATTCGACACAGCCCGCCCGGCATTCTGGAATTCAAGTTCAAGGTCACCCTTGATGCACGATCGCCTCGGGTCCCGCGCAACTCAATTTGAGAAAAGCGACTGGCTATGAGGGAGAAAATCCCGGCTGGTTACATCTGAAATGTTAGGCCGCTTAGCGGCATTACCCACAAATATGGAGACAGTTTTCAAAAAGCCCGAGAAAGCCGCTGTCGAGATGTACCCATCCGCCGGGCGATATTTCAGCGAACGAGGTCGTGCGTTGTGCCGGCGCGTTCCAACCAGTGCAAGCCGTCGTCCAAATCAGTGAAGAGTTCGAGTTCGAGGCCCTTGATGTCAAGATGAATGTCGGCCATCCTGGCCAGGCCGAACTGGTGGGGCTCGGAACTAATGACTATCGCGGAGCGGGGTGGATAGGCCCTTGGATGCGAGCGAAGCCATCCAACAACGCCCGTTCCCGAAATTCGTCGGATGACCGGCTAATGGTGGAGCGCCGCGCATCGATGAGAAGAGCCATTCCCGCTTGAAAACGGGGAGCTGCCATCGCCTCGGTAACGGCCTGCACTGGCTCCTCGAAGGAGTAATGGCCGGCGAGCGTGAGGATTACGACGGAATTGCGGATCTCCCAATTCACTGGCATGCGGTCCTCCGGGGGAGCGAAAAACGGCCCACAGCCCTTCCGACCCAAACTTCGTGAGCGATGCCGGCGCTTATGGACGCCATACTGCCACCTTCAGTTCTGATGTGCGGCCGAAGGAGTGGTAATGGCATGGATCTCGATGCGGTCCTCTGGGAACGGTATATCGAGAAGCAAAGGCGCGATAGCGCCGAGCAGAAGAACAGCTTTCGAAATGGCTGCGATGAGGGGTCTCGGCATTTAACCCCTAGCGTGGTTCAGTTAATCGTAGACTAGTCTTAATGAACAGACGATGAATCCCATCCGCACTCGTGGTCGGGCAGGAGCGAAAGTCGCCTAGACGGGGTTGGAAAGCAGCGTTAACGGTTAGTATCGCGTCAGTTCCGCTTACCGGCTAGGGGCTTGCACCTGCTCTTCTAACTGACGGGAAGCGACCTCACGGGAGGAGTCCGGATAGAGTTTTGTCCGGTCGCCGACCACCCCAAAACCTTGCCAAAGGATACTTCAACGGCAAAACCTCCCGGGCTGACGCCCCTATTTATCTGTGATTGTTTGGCGTACAGGCTAAAACCCATGCCCTACTTCTGTCCTGGTTATTTTTGTTCTGGGGCGGGTAGTGGAGTAGGGCGATTTCAGCGCGGAGGTAGGCGATCAGTTGCTGAATCTGACCTTCAGTGAGAAAGTCGCGGAAGGCCGGCATCCTCTCCCCGCGCCGTTCAGTATACCAGCAGAAACTGCAATTCCGCCGGCAGACGCAGAAGGTAAAATAGGTCCCGATTCCATTCCTTGGGAGGGTTTAATGCGACACGTTCTGGGTCTCCTTCTGTGGTCTGCGTTCTCGCTTTCTGCGGCGTCAGTTGATGGACTGAAGATTCACTCTACGACCGCTGGCCAAAGCTCCAAGACG
>JBPYDQ010000097.1:0-4252 GCA_051986135.1 Terriglobales bacterium
AGCCTTCTTCAACAACTTTCTTGAACTCTGGTACAAACAGCCTCTTGGATTATGTTCTCGAATGGCGTATCTTGTCGAACACGAAGTCGGCGACCCCGGAGTAAGACAGGGAAGCCGACACGGGGTGCAACAGGTGTAAGTTGGCTGCTCGGGCCACCAAGGCTTCCGGGTGAAATCCAGGTTTCCTCGCGCCTCCCGAACTCGGCTGTCCGGCTGTAGATTTTCGAAGAGAGGACTCCAGCCTATGAAATTTCCTCGTCCTGTGTTCCTCGTTGTAGCAGCTCTCTTCAGTTCATACCTCGGTGTTGCTCATGCTAATCCAGACCCCGCACCAGCCAATCAGGCAACGGCTGCGACGAACGCCGACACTACGGTCACTATCCCGGGTCCATTGCGATCCTTCATGCGCATGGCGGCCATCAGCCAGAAGGCCCCACCAGGTGAGGTGTTACCGCTACTGGCTCGGAATGTGTTCATCGAAGGATACGAGGGCTGGCAAAGTGGTCGCCGGCCGACTGAGTTTTTGATTCTGTTGCGCCGTTACGTCCAGCAGGCACGGGAGTTGGCGAGTCTGACCGACCGCCATGGAATCCTTCGGGTTACTGACTGTCAGCAGGCTAAGCCGTTGCTCAAAGTGCTCGGTTATCGCGTCCACCCCGATTGTGGAAAAGACTCGACCTTCCTGGAGACAGCGGAGGCGGAGCGCGCCTTTGTCACCACCGACTCTGGATTCCCCCTGCCGCAGCTCGAGGAATCTTTGCGTGGAGGGAAGCCATTCGAATATGACTTTGCGGGGACCCAAGTACCGATCTTATTTAGCGAGCGCGACTGGGTCGCGGCTGCGACACAGGACCGGGCCAATACCAAGGACGTGATTGATGTGGTTTTGACGGATCCCGACATTGCGCGGCTTTATTGGGCTCTGTCGCGGCTCGATCCGGAGGCCCGTACGGTGTTACTTTCGTCGCTGGGAATTCGAAAACTGGCGCCATCGGCCGCCGTACTCGACTTTTACGGAACTCAATTCCGCATTGTATCTGGACGCATACTGGTGCCCGGCGGCACCGCCGCTGAGTCGGCTTGGAAAGGGCTGGTTGGCGCGAATCCCGCCAATCCAGGGGAATTTCTGCAGCGCCTAGTTTCGAAAGATAGGGGTTGGCTGGCCGCGTATTTCGATGCGCTCTGCCGTCTGAATGAGTCCGAAGAGGCGCACTTTACGGAACCTCAACGCCTGCGCCGTCTATATGAGGCATTTCGCCCGCCGGACACATCTTCCGACGCGGCGCGGGCAGTGTTTCGGCCAGCTCCCGGGCTGTTGCTGCTGATGACTCGGCTTCAGTGGGAAGCTGATGACCAGCCACACATTCCGGGGAATCTCGCCGTGTGGAAAGAAATCTTTCGTCTGCCTTCCGACTCTAAAATTGTCCGCGAATGGGGCAAGCGCGCCAGTCACTGGAATAATCCCGAACAATTGCTGGAAGCCCTGGTCGCTCTCTCGAGAATTGATTCGAGGGACACACCCCTTGAGACATATCTACTGCTGAGCGAGATCGACAGCGGGCGCTCTTCCCAGCAACGATTGAGTCCCGAAACGGTGCGCCTGCTAGCACGCAAGGTGGCCCGATTCAGCGATCAGTACCTGATCTTCTGCGAGTTTCCGGAGTTGGACGACGCATCGATGGTGCAGTTTCTGAACGCCGCCCAAGGTCTGGACAGAATTCAAGACCATATCCTGCGCGGCAATGCCATGGGCCTGTTTCAAGCCGAGATTGGCATTTGGCAGATCTTGGCTCGTCAAGGGCAAATCCCGGCGGCTGAACTGAACGGCTCCTGGCAGCGGACAGTGCGGCCTTTTGCCAGCATCGGCTCCCCGGTGCAGCTTCTTGATGTCGGCCAGAATTCACTGCGCGAGATGCTAAAAGCGTCAACCGGAAAATCTAGTCACTCGCAGGACGACATCATCGACCTGCTCGCCGGTCCTCATCAGTCGGATGCGGAGGCAGAGCGTATTCGACAGGAGCTGGCGGACCGCATGCGCGCGGTGTTGGATGGCCAGCGTCTCGTATCACTCGATACGGTCCTCGCACTGGGGCAGGGGCTAGAGGAAATGGCACAGGGTAAGGCCGCGGGAGAGTCGCTGATACCCGCTGCAGGGGAGCTGCGCGAATTCGAAATGCCCCGGCCAATTTTTACCCCGGGCGAACGGACAGAATGGTCCGGGGCAACCTACAACAATACCCATACCGAAATACAAATGCGGACTGACCTAACGAAAATCATCAAGTCTCCCCGCTCGCCTGCGCAATTGCAAGAGGCACGGGGTCAGTTAGTGCCGTTCCTGCGCGACACTTTGGTGGGGTTGAATTACGCCTATTACGAGCCTCCAGGCGCGCAAGCGCTCCATAGCAATCCGCTGCTGGTGCGCTCACATGATTTCGCTGGGGACACACTGGCTGGTGTGGAGAAACGGGTCTGGCTCTCCGCCGATCTGGTAGGCGAGGGCTCACCCGCGGGCGGTGGCGCACACCTGGTAGGTTCTTTGGCCGAATTGCCTTATGTTCTGGCGGAAATGGAGCAGGATTTTATCTCTCCGGAGAACGTGCAGGCCCTGATCTGGAGGGAATTGGTGCCGCAATTCCTGGTGAATGCGACCGTCCCGCGCTGGTGGAATGTGAGCCGGAACGAACTTCATGCCGTTGCTCTTGATCAGAGGGCCGGTGAGGAGCTGTTAGTGGCGGCGCAAGGTGACCCGGAACTGCGCAGCAAGGTTCGGTCGATCCTCTCCGAACGGATGATTCCTCAAGCATTTGATCGGCTGGACAGTAGCCTGGTGGATAAGCGTGTCGAGGAAATCCTTCCCGGTGTAACGCCGGCGGATACTTTTTATCTGACGGTGGAATTTCGCCGTAGGCATCCGGGGACGATCGCGTCGGTTGGGCCTGCTGCGCAGGAATTAGAGAAGCTGTACGAGAAGTATCCCCATGAACTCACATGGCAGCGGCTGTCCCGCGATTTCGGAGTTCCTCATCCCATTCTGGCGCAAAATTATCGCCGCGAGTTGCTAAACATAAAGCCATTTCCCGCGTTTCAAGGGTACTCGAGCCGGCTTCTGGCGGAGTCATGGGACTCGAGCAATCTGTATTGGGCGCGATTGGCGGATGAAATGGGTTATTCGCCGGCTGCGCTGAACCATCTTGTTCCACAGCTGACGCGCCGCATGGTGGAAAAAATCTTTGCCACCGAATTCGAGGATTGGCCGGCGATCCTCAGAGCACTGCGCGAAACCGGCAACGAATTCCGCCAAGGCAAGATTGCCCCGGCCCAGATGACGGCGGAGTCGTCGCAACATTAGATAGTTCGGATTCGACTGTCGGGAATTGAATAGGGGATTCAGAAGGCCTGCTATGCGAAATCGATGGGTTCGGCTCTTCTCGATTGTGTTGGCTGCATTCGTTGTCACGGTCACTTGTATATGGGCGCAAAAGGATGAGCCCCACATTCACGTTTTCGTGGATATGGTGCAACTGAATGTGGCGGTGACCGACAATAACGGAAACTACATAACCGGTCTGCGTCCGCAAGACTTTGTGATCACCGAGGATGGAATTCAGCAGAAGGTGGCGACTTTTTCCGAAGGCAACGAACCTACCCGGAGGTTGGTGAACCTTGCAGAGAACGACCAGTCTCCGCATGAGGATCCGAAGAGCAACGTTTCCGCCCAACAATCCTTGCTCGCCAATGATCCCCCGGAGACGCTAGGCTCGCTGGTTGCCGGTGCCAACGTTTTCATCCTGTTTGACACGAGTAATTACATGTACCGGGGATTCGTGTTTGCTCAGGATGCCATTGCGGAGTTCGTCCGCTCTCTGGATAAGGCAGATAAAATCGCTTTCTATTCCTACAGCCGTGATCTCTCACGCTCGTCGCGCTTGACGGCAGATCGGACACAAGTCATACGCGCGGTTCGCACCACGGTGGCTGGAGATGACGCGGCGCTGTACAACACTCTTCTGCTTACGGTGAAGGACGCGGCGCAATACACCGGAAGGAAGGTCATAGTAGTCTTCTCCAATGGTCCGGATAATTCCAGCATGGTGCCGCCCGAGGATGTCGCCGAATTGGCCCAATCCACTGGCATTCCTGTCTACATGATCAGCACTAGGGAAGCAAAGATTGAGCCCATCTCCAGCACCGTTTTCGAACGTATGACCGCTGCTACCGGGGGCAAAGCCTACTTTGCAAAGAACTGGAA
>JBPYDQ010000098.1:0-17251 GCA_051986135.1 Terriglobales bacterium
TTCGGTTGGCGTTGCCCAATACTCCCGCCGGGGGGTCGACGAAGCAGCTCGTATTGAAGAATTCCTGAACCGTTGGGTGGCTTAGCTTACCATTGCACACTTGATCAGGACGGTTACCGTTAAAGGCTAGTGCCGTCCCGGAGTTGTTGACGCCGGTCAGCAGGCCAAGGGGAAAACCCGACCCCACGTGACCTATCACGTTCATCTGCCAACCACCAATTAAGGCCTGCGTGAGTCCCTTTGCAGTCGATCCGAAGTGCCCACCGTTGCCAAAAGGCAACCGATACAGCACGCTGGCTGACAAATTGTGGGTTTGATCGATGACACTTAGACCCTTATCCGTGGTGCCGGGCGGATGCAAAGGATAGTAGGCGGAACCTACGAGCGATCCGAGATCATCGTTAAGGCCGTTATCAAAACCCTTACTGTAAGCGTACGAAAGCAGCAAGTAGAGTCCGTTTCTGAATGCCCTTTCCGCTTTAACTTGTAAGGAATCATAACGGGCCAGACCCCTATCGATAACACCAATCACCTCGAACAACTGCGGATAAGGCCGCAGGTTCGAGGGATCGATCTGCGGGTTTGGCGGGGCTGTGTTCAAGTTCCACTCTGCCGTTTGCAAATGGCTTGCGCGCGAGCCGACATATCCTACGGTCAACACAGTCGCCGACGGGAGCTCACGCTGAACGTCCACATTGAACTGCTGGATCATGCCGGGCCTAAAATTCGTATTTTGGCTGTAAACATTGCCGCTAAGATTGTTCGGGGTAAGCGGCACTGGTACGGGGAAACCCTGGGACAGAGTTGTGACAGGCGTAATGTCGTCGGTCTGGAAGGAGTATGTACTATAGAAAGGCGGGTTTAGATCTAATCCCTCGGCCCCTAAATTCCAACCTGCGTCATGCAGAACGGCATACCCCGCTCGAATTGCATTTTTCGATGAAAAGGGGCTGAAGCTAATTCCAATTCTCGGCTCAAAGCCCAAATAATAAGAACTCGTACCGGCCGTTTTGCTTGCATTAACGCCTGCGATGAGAAGTTTCCCGGTAGGAAAATCAAAATTCGAGTACCGATTCAGTGCTTCAACTGTTGGTGTTGTATAGTTCCACGCTAAACCCAGTTGTACGGTTAAGTTCGGCCTCATTCTCCAGTTATCCTGGAAGTATGGTCTGAATTCCTTCCAGCGCCGTCCCGATACTTGACCTGCGAATTCATTGTCATGCTCGCCCGCGGCCGGAGCACCCAAGAGGAAACTGGCGATCGGGTTACCAGTAGCGGCGTTTAGTGAACCGTTAGCAAAACCGGCGGTGAAGAGGTTGTCGAAAGACATTTCTCCCATGGGGAACGCATCACCCAGTTCATTCAGTTGATAGAACCTGACGCCCATGCCCATCGAGAATGAGTGAGAACCATGAACCCATTCGAAATCGTCCGAGTAGTGGAAGACATTTGTGCCATCTTGAATCGGTGAAAATCCCCTATCGCCTAAGCCCCAATATCCTTCGTTGAACTGGGTGTTCAGGAAACCACTGCTGAAGTATGAACCGAGGTTGGCATTGGGGATTCCAAGTTGCTGACTCCAGTTCGAGCCATCACCATAAGAAATGATGTGATCGAAGATGCGGTTGTAGCCTGCAGTGAATTGATTGACCTTGGTACTTGAAAAAATGTGCGTTTCCGAAATCGCCAGGTTGCGACCGTGATTATCAAGAGTTTCGTTGCTTTGGTAACCACCAGGCTGGCTGCCAAAACCGGGCAGACCAGAAGGGACGTAAACCGAAGCTTGATCGCGACTAAAACGCGCGAATGCCCGATCTGATGCGGAAAACGTGTTGTCCAGACGAATATCGAATTTGTTGTCAGTATACCTCTCTCGCGGCACATCTACGTAGTTAGCCGAGAGCACCCCGGGGACGTTGGGCAGCGGAAGATCACTCAGCATCTTTACCGCAATCGGGTTTATGCGGTTCTGGGGGATGATGTTTCCGGGGAATGGATCGCGAGTCAGCTGTCCGGTCGCAGGATCGCTATGGGTAGTCGCGGGATCATAGATTTGCGTTTCGGGGGCCCCTGGAAACGATTCCGTGAAGTTTCCCTGCCGCTGGAGAGCAGTGGGAACCTGCGCCAAGGTAGGGATACCCTGCACATTTCTAGTTCCTTCATAATCGAAGAAGAAGAACGTTTTATCCTTCCTAATCGGACCACCGAGGGAGCCGCCAAATTGGTTTCGAATGTACTCTGGATTCACCGGCGAAAAATAACTGGTCGCGTTCAAGACGGTGTTGCGAAGGAAATCAAACAATGTTCCATGAAACTGGTTCGTCCCAGACTTCGAAATCAGTAAGACCGTGGGTCCGGCACGCGTGCCGTATTGAATGGAATAATTTGAAGTCAAGACATTGAACTCCTGGAGCTCATCGATGGAAGGTACTATTCCGAGAGCACCGGAAGTCAGTTCACCGTTGTCAACTCCGTCATAGAGCCAGTCTGTCCGATTCTCGCGCGACCCACCGAAAGAGAGCGAAAAGGAGCCGCGTATCGACGTTTCGCTGCCACTTTGTGCTCCTCCGGAGAAGAAGTCCGAAGGTTGATCCCCAGTCGAGACACCGGGAGCCAGAGTTGCGAGCTCAACAAAATTGCGGCCGTTCAAAGGCAGGTCTGTCACCTGCTCGGAGTGGACAACCTGACTTAGGGAAGCATTGGCACTCTCTACAGCAACAGGAGTTGCTTCGACTGTAATCTTTTCAGTTACCGTCGAGGGCGAGAGCTTAAAGTTGATTTCTGGGCTCCCTTGAGCTTCAAGAATGATGCCTGACTTCTGTACCGATTGAAAATTGTGAGCCGTAACTGTGATGCTGTAAGTTCCTAACTGCATCAGGTTCGCGACAAAACGACCCGATAGATCGGTCGTGAGCACGCGCTGGCTATTCGTGCCCGTCTCCGCAATTGTGACCACAGCTCCCGGAATGGCGGCGCCCGAGGAATCTACGACAATTCCCAATATTGATCCTGTGGATTGGGCATAAAGCAAAGAAAAAAATGTGGAACCCAAAAACAGGAGGGAAGCAATAAAACTCACGCGCTTCATGGTTACCCCCATTTGAAGCGATTTAACGAAGTGGCATTTTGAGCGCGCAGTTTGACTCTTTCGTCGCGACGCAAAGCTCTCGCGATAATGTGCGTTTTGTCGAGGTCATCCCTGCAACCCAGAAGTACTGAAGGAATTAATGCTCTCGCTGATTTGTAGAAGGTCGTTTCAAAAACTTTGAAAAATTCACCAACCAACATTTTGGCGATACCTTCCATGACGCGCTGGCCCACGCCAGCAATTAGACCGCCCACGTTAGCCTCGCCGGTGTATTCGATTACAATTTCATCTTCCTGCTCGCGAAGCCGGATCAAACTGGGCGCATGCATAAAGATAGCAGTTCCCGTCCCACAAACGGCCATCGTGTAGCACTGGTTGGGAAAAGAGCGCTGCATGAGTGCGCCCATTTTTGAAACGATTCAACCAGTCTGAGCAAGCCTTGTAGCTCAAACCATTGCATTTGTCAAGGCCCAAATTTGTAGGCCAAATGTGTCGCAATCATGACCATCCTTTATCGCGTGGCCAAGTCTGCGTTATTCGGTTCTGGACGGTGCTCGATATCACCGCCTTCCCAGATTGAAATTTATCGAAGCCTGATCTGGCAGCTGAGTGGCCCTCGAAAGACAAGCGTGCCAGGCGAGCTGAGGATGATATAAGTTGTGATTCAATGCGATGTTCGTTCAGCCAGAGACCTATTTGCGGTAGAGTACAGCAATTGTGACCGTCTCTAAGAGCTTCGCGTGAGAGCTGTATTACTTACATATCCACGATGAGCATGTAAGAGGAGCAAGAGTGTGCCTCAGAGCAAGAAAACCTCTGGTCTGCTGTGAGTGGTGGGGAGAGCAATCATGTCCAGCATGAAAGAGATCGCAAAAATCGCACGCGTCTCACTCGGTACGGTGTCACACGTACTCAACAACTCGGCTAAGGTTAGGGATCCAGTACGGACGAGGGTGCTCGAAGCGGTCAAGGCCGCAGGATATCAGCCCAACCAGCTCGCCCGTGGTCTCAGGCGCGACAAAACCAACATGATTGGAATGATTATTCCGGACATTACAAACCCTTTCTTTCCAGCCGTGGTTCGCGGCGCCGAAGACATAGCGTTCTCGAATGGATATCGCCTGATCCTCTGCAATTCCGACAATCATCACTCCAAGGAACTAGCACATCTAAATGAGCTACGCACTTATGTTCCTGCTGGTCTCATTGTTATTCCATCCAACTTCAGCGATTTAACAGCGCAGGCGGAAGTCTACCGCCGGGCTGGCACAGGGGTGGTGTGTATTGATCGACTTCCGACAAACTGGAATGGCGACACAGTTACCGCCGATAACGAGAACGGAGCCTATAAGGCAACCCGTTATCTGATTCAATTGGGACACCGGACACTGGCGGCCATCACCGGGCCGTTGCATTTTACCAACGCGAGGGACCGGCTGAACGGTTTCAAACGCGCAGTGCGAGAGGCCACGCTAAACATTGCGCCGGAATATGTACAGGAAACAACTTTCGATAAGCGCGGCGGTTATTCGAAAGCTGTGACCCTATTGCGCCTGATTCCGCAGCCCACGGCAATTTTCGCGGGTAATGACATGATTGCTTTAGGAGTCCTTCTTGCCATCCGGGAGGCAGGGCTCCGCTGTCCCAAGGACATCTCGCTTATGGGCTTTGATGATCTCGATCTTGACGAGACCACCAATCCCGCGCTGTCATCGGTATCCCAATCGGGATACCGACTGGGTGCTACCGCCGCCGGTATTTTGATTGACCGAATAACCGGCGACTCCAGTCCCGCCAAACATATCGTTTTGGAAACGTCGCTCACGATCCGCAACTCAGTTGCGCCTCCTCGAAAGCGTTAGCTTGCCTCTAGAGAGAGTTGTCGACATTAACAAACGGTGCTTCGCGGGTGAAGCCTGAACCGGCTCGTCACATTCTCAAAAACAGGATCATCACCACTCTTGACAATGTAGGTGACCACTCGTATAAGGTCACTGGCATGAAACGATTCAAAATATACCAGCAAGTTTCGCGTCTCGGTGAAGTGCCTCGTGCAACTCAGTTTCGCTTGATGATAAAAAAGTTGAGCAAGGCTCTTATGCGTGCATGACAGGGATCGCCATGAGAAAACAGACACAGCTCAAATGCCTGGTTGTGAAGTGCACCCTTGTTTTGTGGTTGACCATTTGTGCGCAAGCCCAGCCCAATCGCTACGTGATCGTCGATCAGGATGCGGCCGGACCGGCCGGCACAGATATGAATTCGATTTTGGTCTTTCTGCAATCGCCCACGGTGAATGTCTTGGGAATCACGGTGGTAACCGGGGATGCTTGGCGTAACGAGGAGGTGGCGCATACCTTGCGGCTTTTGGAGTTGATGGGACGTAGCGATATACCCGTCATAGCGGGGATGAGCGCTCCTATGATTCGTACTAAGCAATGGACTGCACTTTGGGAACAGATGTACGGCAAGGTCCTCTATCAGGGTGCCTGGACCAACCCGAGGTCGGCGCACGCTCCTGATGAAGTTCCGAATTTGACAGAGGGCAATCCCACCACCCAGGCGGCCAGCGAAGATGCTGCGCATTTCATGAGCCGGATGGTACATAAATATCCCCACCAAGTTACCATCTATGCCGCTGGGCCGATGAGCAACCTCGCTAGCGCCATCTTGCTCGACCCCGAGTTCGCTTCGCTTGCACAGGAACTGGTCGTAATGGGCGGCAGTATTAGTCCTCATACGGACGATCCGGAATACATTGACAGTCCGCGGCATGAATTTAATTTCTGGTTTGATCCGGAAGCGTCAACCATTACTCTGCATGCACCTTGGCCGAAAGTTAGCGTGACCACCGTAGACGTATCCATCGAGACTCATCTAACTCAGGAGATGTTGAACGAGATCGGCAAGTCCAAGGAGGCTGCAGCACGGTACCTCGCGCGCTATACACGAAGGGCGGGAGACTATCTGTGGGATGAGTTGGCTGCGGCTGCCTGGCTCGAGCCAACTCTCATTACGCGTGAGCGGCTCGTTTACATGGATGTCAGCGTGGACAAAGGCATCAGCTATGGCGATACTTTGGTTTGGACGGATAAGGACAAACCAGCGATCAGCTTACAAAAAGTGCATGCACAAATGGACGTAGACTGGCCCAAGTTTCAGAAGATGTTTGTCCAGCTCATGTCCGCACCAACTCCCCATGCAAAAGACCCGAAGATGCTAAATCAGCAATGATGGGCTCCTACCAAGCGGCGCGAGCTTCGTAGCTCCACATTTCACAAGCGACACCGTGACCTAGAGCGCAAGTAGAATGCGCGGACCGACCTCCGGAGTTAATCAGCAGAACACCGAGAACGCCTGCGAGCAGGAGACGCAGCGCAACTGCCTATTTTGTCGCAAGGCAAAGATCTTGCGTTAAGGTGTAATCGTTCGAGGTCAGTCCTGCAACCCAGAAGCGCCCAAGGAATTAACCCTCTCGCCGGATTTGCTGAAGGTTGATTCAAAGGATTTGAAAAATTGCCCAACCAATAACTTGGCGATGCCTTCCATAACGCGCTGGCCCACGCCGGCAACCAGACCGCCTACGTTGGCCTCGCCAGCGTATTCGATCACCGTTTCATTATCCTGCCCGCTAAGAGTGATCAAGCCGGTTGCATGCATAAAGCCAGCAGTTCCGGTTCCGGAAACGGCCAGCGTGTAGCGCTGGTTGGGAACTCGGTCGCTAATCTTGATCTGGCCCGTATAACGTCCCTTAATCGCCGCAATCCCTATTTCGATGACCACATCGAAACAATCGTCACCCGCAGCAATCATCTGCCTGCACCCCGGTGTACACTGGCGCAGCACCTCGGGATCGTTGAGGGCTGCCCACACCTGCTCGAGCCTGCCTTTTAGTTTGTATGTCCCTTTTAGATTCACCGGAGGTACACAGCCTCAAAGTTGGACGCAGCACATCCCGAATTCAAGAACCCAGCCGTTGCTTGCCGCTAACGTTCTCTAATGAACTAAATCTAATTGCGCCACCTGGGAGCGAAGGTTAGACTGCAAATCGAAGAAGTGTCAAGCCATTTGTGGTCTCTCGAGGAACGGGAGGTCGAGGTTGGTCAGCACTCCCCAGGTAGCTTTTGTGGTTTCGAATTCTAGCCGCACTCTGTGCCGTGCACGCCATTAGAAAATGCGAGCGCTCGAAAGGCAACGGGCGCAGCTTTTATCGCGGAAGCACGAGGAGACAATATCATGGATCGGTTCGTTGATGTTTTCTGCCACGTCTTGCCGAAGCGTTACGAAGCGGCGAGGCGACGGCTCGGCAACCAGAGTCAGCTTGCCGACCATACTCCCAGCCACCTGGATGTTGCGACGCAAGCGGACAGAGCTCCATTGAACTACCGGATGCTCACCGATCTCGAAGCTCGCTTTCGCATGATGGATGAATTTGAAAATTACCGCCAGGTGATTAGCGCATCGGGGCCGCCGGTCGAGGTAGTAAGTGCCGACCATAGTGACGAGCTGGCGAGGTTGTTGAATGACGAACTCGCGGAACTTGCGGTGAAACATCCAAAATATTTCGTGGCTGCGGCAGCCTCACTGCCAATGAACAAGCCCGATGCCGCCGCGCGGGAGCTGGAGCGCGCGGTTGGGCAATTGGGATTGGCTGGAGTGCAGATATATTCGAACGTCCTCGGCAAGGCGGTAGATTTACCCGAATTCCGCCCGATTTTCCAACTGCTGTCCGAGTACGATGTTCCCGTCCTGCTGCATCCCGCCCGCTCCCGCCGGCAAGCGGACTACCTTGCCGAAGACACATCGAAGTACCTGATCTGGCAGGTATTGGGCTGGCCTTACGAAACCTCTGCCGCGGCGGCCCGTATGGTGTTCAGCGGGATTCTCGACGAGTATCCCAACCTGCGGATCATTATGCACCATAGTGGCGGCATGATTCCTTTCTTCGCCGCTCGCATCGAGGCGCTATATCAGATGTTCGAACGACTGTTTGTGGCGGAGATGGGAAGACCTCTCAGCAAACCAGTGCTTCAGTATTTCTCCTCCTTCTATGCGGATACCGCCACGGGGAGCCGTACTTCCATCGAATGCGCCTGCCAATTCTTTGGAACGGAGCACGTGCTGTTCGGAACGGATGTGCCGTTCGATGTGGAAGGGGGGAGGTGGTCAATCCGCCAGACCATACGGGCAATCCAGGAGGCCCGGCTTAGCGGCGAGGATCGCAGCAAAATCTTTTTTCAGAACTGCGAAGCCACCTTTCGGGTATCGGTGTGCGGCCCGGCGGCCCAGGCCTGAGCCGGCCCGTCCGGGTTGTTCTTTTTTGCTGATTTTATCGGTTGGGGAGAGGTTTCGGTATGCTAAAAAAAAGCGCTGGGCGCCAAACACCTGAAAGAAGAGCTTCCCGGGTAAAAACTTATGCCCTCTCAGATCTAGAGCCAAAACAACTGAAACCTCGGCTGCGTGCGATTGTGGTGCATGCTGCCCGAATGACAGTGACGCGGTATAGCTTCGGGGGCGGCGGCCTCTTCCCTCACCATGTGCACAATCAGGAGCAAATAACATACGTTCTGGACGGCCAGCTCACGTTTGTGGTGGGCAGTCAATTTCACCGGCTGTCGGCTGGTGATCTGATCGTCATTCCCGCCGGGGTGCCGCACTCGGCGGAGGCGGGATCGGCAGGGGCGGAAGTCCTCAGCGTGGTTTCCCCCGCGCGGCACTCTCGACGTCCGCTCACTCTGCTTGAGCCCGATCATAAGAAACAAAAACAGAAACGCTGAAGGAAAATCCTGGCAAGAAAGGGCGTGATGTGCACAGAACACACGGGCTCAGCGAGATGGATCCGCAATCAGCGTGTCGCCGTTCATGGCCGCCGACGCCGCGGCGATGGCCTTGATGATATTTTCATAGCCCGTGCAGCGACACAGGTTGCCGGAAATCGCCACCCGGATTTCATCTACACTGGGGACGGGGTTCTCCTGCAGAAAGGCAAAGGCCGTCATCAGGAAACCCGGAGTGCAGAAGCCACACTGAAGCGCATGGTGCTCCCAGAAGGCCTCCTGCAATGGGTGAAGGTTGCCATCTTTCGCCAGCGACTCCACGGTCGCGATCTCCGCCTGATCAGCCTGCACCGCGAACGTCAGGCAAGAACGTACCGCAGCCCCGTTCAGCAGAACCGTGCAGGCGCCGCAAACGCCGTGCTCGCAACCGATGTGGGTACCCGTGAGCCCGAGCTTTTCCCGTAGAAAATCAACCAAAGTCATCCGGGGCTCAGCCATTTCTTCGTACTGCTTGCCGTTGACCTTTAGACGGATCCTGCGTTCATCCACGGTGCTTTTCCTTTTTTCAAGATTTTCGTACGCGCTGTGCAGCCGTCTCCAAACCCCGACGCACAATTACCCCGGCGACCTTGCGCCGGTACTCTGCTGATGCATGAAGGTCCGAAGTTGGATCTAACTCATCCGGAATAGCATCGGCCACTTCTCGGAAAACAGAGTCTGATAAGCGCTCGCCCTTCAACCGCTGTTCGGCCGCGTAGGCACGCACTGCGCACGATCCCACTCCAGCAAGGGCTATCCCGCAGTTGGTGCAGATCCCGCTGCTATCGGCAGTCAACCAGATTGCAACGCCCACGAGGGCGAAATCACCATGTCGTCGGCTGACCTCCAGAAAACTGAAACCGGCTCCCGAGGGTAAAGGGGGTACGTCGACCTCAACCAGCAACTCTCGCGGATCCAAGCACGTCAAAAAGTAGCTGCTAAAAAACTCACTCGCAGGTATGCGCCTCTGCCCTTCCCGGCTCCTTGCCACTAAGGTTGCATCCATCACCAGCGCCAGGGCCGGCCATTCAGCCGCTGGATCGGCGTGCGCCAGACTACCGCAGACTGTTCCGCGGTTTCGGATTGCGGGATGCCCGATGTGGTGGCTGGCTTCGATCAAGAGGGGATTATGTAGCTTGACCAGCTCTGAGAACTCGATCGTCCGTTGCCGGGCCAGAGCCCCGATAACCAGGCTGTGATTGTCCTTTCTAACGTGATCCAACCGGGAGACCCGGTTGATGTCCACCAGGTGTCTGGGACGGGCCAAGCGAAAATTCATCATAGGCACAAGACTTTGCCCGCCCGCCAGCACTTTGGCATCATCTCCGAGCTGGTCTAGCAAAGAAACTGCTTCATCAATCGTCTGCGGGTCATGGTATTGGAACGGTGCCGGTTTCATATTATTTTCCACCCACAGCGACCCCGTTTTGGACAGGAGACGCGCATTTTCCTTGCAACAACTCGACAATGGTGGCCGGATGGATTGGCAGTCGTGTAAAGGTAGCGCCGAAGGGTGACAACGCGTCTGAAATCGCGCAGGCGATGGCTGCTGGAGAGGCAATGGTACCGCTTTCCCCAACACCCTTGCCGCCGGTTGGCGTAAGCGGGGAAGGGTTGGTCAGGTGCTCGATCTGGATCACAGGCATCTCCAGTGGTCCGGGCATCAAGTAATCCATCAAGCTCGCCGTAAGGAGCTGCCCGTTCCCGTCGTACCGTACTTCTTCGAAGATTGCTGTACCGAGACCTTGCGCAATGCCGCCCCGAATTTGACCATCTACCACGGCCGGGTTGATCATATTCCCGCAATCCTCCACCACGGTGTACTGCCTCAAGTAGACCAGGCCAGTTTCGTGATCTACCTCCACCACGGCCACATGTGTGCCATAGGAGACGGCAGCTCCCCCCACCGAGAAGGACCGGCTTGCGATCAGATTGGCGCTGTCATTTGCCGGGTCGAATAACTTCGAATGGATAGCCCGCGTCAGTTCCTCAAGTGAGAGCACAGAATCCAGTCTCTCCTTTACCCAAACCTTTCCCTGGCGTATCTCCAGATCAGCCGGAGAAGCTCCGAAGAGTTGACCAGCACCGCAAAGCAGCTTTTTCCGCAGTTCTCGCGCGGCCAACACCAAGGCGCTTCCCCCGCTCACGAGACTTCGGCTCGCGAAAGTCCCGGTGCCAAATGGGCATGTTTCAGTATCACCCAGATAAATGATCACGTTTTCACTCTTCACCCCAATCTCATCGGCGAGGATCTGGGCAAATGTAGTTTCCTGACCTTGCCCCTGTGAAGGCGTGCTTATGTATGCGCGAACGGTCCCTGCGGGATCCATTCTTACGGTGGCGGAATCGAAGCCAGGCACCTCAGCCATTCCTCTATGCTTGAACACCCTCTGCCCCATTCCGGTCGGCTCGATAAAGCTGGATATCCCGATTCCCAGGTAGCGGCCTTCAACCCGAAGTTCCGTTTGTTTTTCGCGCCACTTGCGATAGCCGACAAGCTCAAGTGCCTGCTCGAAGGCCTTGCGGTACTCGCCACTGTCATACACGATGCCGGTCGGCGCCTCATAGGAATCGGAAACGGCTCCGATCAAATTCCTGCGGCGAACGTCCGCTGGATCCATTCGGAGGGCGCGCGCGAGTGCATCGATCAGTCCTTCCATAACGAGCGGGCCTAGCACAAACCCAACCCCTCGATATGCTCCGACGGGACATTTGTTCGTGCCTATGGCCATTCCATGAAAAGACATGTTCTCGACTCTGTACGGTCCGGGCACGCTGTTCGCGAAAGTAAGCGTCTCCAATGCGCAAGTGATGGGGAAAGCCGAGTATGCTCCTACATCGCTGAGATCGCGCACTCGGACGGCCAGAATGGTACCGTCACGACGGGCCGCGATTTCTGCTTCCGTCTCATGATCCCGCGCGTGCGTGCTCGCCAGAAGATTTTCACGCCGATCCTCAATCCACTTGACGGGCCGTCCTAATTTCCAGGCTAAGAGTGCTGTGATCAGTTCTTCCGGATATACGTGCATCTTCACCCCAAATCCGCCACCCACATCGGGGACGATTACACGTATGCGGTTGGTGGGAAATTGCAAGCATTCCCCTAGGACGCCTCGTAGAAGATCGGGCACTTGCGTCGAAGACCAGATGGTCAAGAATCGCCGGTTTGCCTCATATTGCGCCACGACCCCCCGGTTCTCGATCGCCGACCCGGCGCAGCGGGGGTGTTTGAATTCCAGCGCAACTCGGAGCTCCGCCTGTTGAAATGCCTCCTGAAAGTTGTCCGTCTCGAACCGGTATTCAAAGAAAATGTTGTTTTTGATCTCATCGTGAAGGCACACTCCATTACCGTTGAGGCTGGCAGACACATCATAGAGGGGGGGCAGAGGCGCGTAGTCCACCAAGATCATGTCCGCGGCGTCTTCGGCCAAGTAGCGACTCTCAGCAACGATCGCAGCAACCGCTTCTCCCACGTAGCGCACCTTCTGCCCGGCCAAGGCGGGCCATTCTGTACCTTGGTAATTCTGGCTGTCGAGGACCGGCCGGATAGGTCTTAAGTCGGAAGCAATGTCCGGTCCGGTCCATACTCCCAATACTCCGGGATATTCAAGTGCGGGTGAGGAGTTGATACTCCGGATTTTGGCGTGGGCATAGGGGGTACGCAGAAGATGCAGGTAGACCATGCCCGGAAGTTTCAGATCATCAATATAGCCACCGCTGCCGGTTAGAAAGCGTTTCAGGCCAACCGCACGGATAGGTGCTCCGACGTAATTCATATCCTTGGCCGCACGTTCGTTTTCGGTCATGGATAGAAATCCACGCCTCCTTAACATTTGCTGGTCGGCCCCTCTTCCGCAATACGAACTTGACCTGTGACCGGTTACGCGAGGAGCCGCAACAATAGTGCAGAGCTCGCTACCGGGCAACACCTAGAGTAACAAACCCTAAGTCAGTTGGCTGATCGGAGCGACAACATTTCGCCGTGAATTGTTAATAAGCTTCAGTAGCCGGTCCGGAGTCAAGGGCAAACTGGTGACTTCGATTTCGAATTCCCTGAGTGCATCAGACACGGCATTGGCGATGGCCGCGCCAATTCCTGCTGTGCCGCCCTCCCCCGCGCCTTTCACTGCGAGCGGATTGTGCGGCGACGGATCATTTTCATAGATGTGGACCTCTACTGGCGGCATTTCCGTGCTGCTGGGTATCAGATAGTCCATAAATGAAGTGCACAGCAGTTGTCCCTGCTCGTCATAAGCGAACTCTTCCAGCAGAGCACCCCCAATCCCCTGGGCCAGGCCTCCTACCACCTGTCCCTCCGCCATAGCCGGGTTGATGATGCGGCCGACGTCGCAAAACGACCAGAGCTTCTCTACCGTCGCTACCCCGGTTTCGATATCTACTCTGACCCGAGCCACATGCACCCCGTGCGGATAGGCCATTTCTTTTGTTTCAAAGTAGTGGTTGGCTTCCAAATCAAGCCCAGCTACCCCTCCGTCGGTCGATGTGGAAACGCGCTGAATCAATTCCGACACGAGCAACGGTTCAGCGGCGCTATCACCCACATATACGCACGACCCCGAAATTTCGATATCGGTTTCTCTGCAATGGAAATGACTGGCAGCCATGCGAAGGATCTTCTCTTTTACCTTCCTGGCTGCCAGAAGCACCGCGCTTCCCGCCATCATGGTCACGCGGCTGGCAAAAGTGCCGACGCCGTGAGGGGCTAAGAACGTGTCGCCATGGACCACCGTGACATCCTCGAAGTTGAATCCGAGTTCTTCCGCGCAAATCTGTGACATGGTGGTTTCAAGGCCCTGCCCCAGCGAAGTCGCGCCGATATACACTACCGCCTTGCCCGAAAGGTCAACCCGAACCCGGGCTTCTTCAAAGGGTCCTTTGCCAGTCTTTTCCACGAAGTATCCGAAACCCATTCCCGCGTATTTGGGACGGCCGTTCTCGTTTGCCTGTTTTCGAAAACTTTCGTAGCCGCTCAGCTCAATAGCTTTGCGCATCAAGCGTGGATAGTCGCCGCTGTCGTAGATGATTGGAGTTTCAACCACGCTGGTGCCCAGTCGGTATGGCATCTCATTGGGCTGAACAAAGTTGCGAAACCGAATAGTAGTCGGATCAAGATGCAGGCGGTGCCCGATCATGTCCAGGAGGCGTTCCCGAACGAAATTGCACTCGTAGCGTCCCGGCGAGCGATAGGTACCGATAGGCGTCTTGTTGGTGATAACCGCGTTCCATTGACACAGGTAATTCGGGACGTGATAGGGTCCAGGAAACATCGCGGCGCTCAGTTCAGGAACTGTGCCCCCATGGGTTCGGATGTAGGCACCCATGTCATTCCACACTTCCGCGCGGATTCCCAGCAGCTTGCCCTCCTTCTCTGTCGCGATTTCTACTACCCACCGCTGCCCCCGGGAGTGATTGGCGGCCAGACAGTGCTCTCTTCGATCTTCGATCCACTTCACCGGCCGCCCCAGGGCAATGGCCAGATAGGGAATCAAGAAGTCTTCCGGATAGAACTCGCCTCGTATGCCAAACCCTCCACCTACATCCGGCTCAATGAAATGGATGCGGTGTTCGGGAAGGCCCAAAAAAGAACTCAGCACACTCAGGTTGAAGTGCGGCACCTTCGTGGGTCCCCAAACGGTTAAGATCCCGATGCCGCGGTCATATTGCGCAACTATCCCCCTGGTCTCCATGGGCATGCCGGTGTGGCGCTGCACGGTGAAGCTTTCCTTCACCACCAGGGCAGCTTTCTGAAAGGCAGATCCGAGGTCGCCAAAGGTCTGAATGCCGAAGCCGGCGACATTACTGGCAGTTGATTCGTGGACCAGCTCCGCCCCGGGGGCTACTGCAGCCTCGATGTCGACGATGGAGGGCAAGCGCTCATACTCGACCTCAATGCGATCCAGGGCATCTTCCGCCGCATAACGGCTGTCCGCTACGACTACGGCAATGGGCTCACCGACATATCGAACTTTCTGGGCGGCAAGGGGAAATTGGAGATACGACTGGAAGGAAGCTATGGCTCCCAGCCGCATCGGTATCGGCCGGGCAAGATGCGAAATATCCTTGTATGTTAGGACGGCCAAGACTTCCGGCAGGCGACAAGCTTGAGTACTCACACTGCGAATCCGTGCGTGAGCGTGAGAACTGCGCAAGACAGCGGCATAAGCCATGCGATGGAGGTGGATGTCGTCCAGGTATCTTCCCTCGCCTCGCAAAAACCGCGGATCCTCCTTGCGTCGAAGACTGCGGCCCCTGAACTGGCTCAAAACTCGTTTGCCCGGCGGAATATCCATTTGCCTGTTCCCTTGTTAATCCGTTACCACCATGCTGCCCACATCGAAGAAGGCGAGGATGCGGCAGGGGCAAGCTTCCCCGCCCTCAAACTTCCAGGGGAAAGCACCAATGATGCATCTTTGATTTAGCACCTTGGCAATGTCGCCGCCGACATTCTCGGCGTGAACACAGCCGCTCGGAAATAATAAGTAATGCAAGGGGAAAAGTTCCTCCTGCACCAAACGGCCGCTACGCGGGTGGCGGTATTCGTACGGCCCAAAGTATTTTTCCGCAGGCATGCCGACCTTTTGCTCAAATCGTTTAGCCAGATCCGGGCGCATATAGCGGATGGTGGTGTTCATTGGATGGTCAGCGGAACCCGTGTCCACTCCCCACCACGAGATGCCCACGTCCAGCATCCACTGGGCGAGTTCCTTACCTCCTGCCGGGTGCAGACAAAAATAGCGGACCAGGTCCTGCTCCGGCATGCCTGAATAGTAGCGATAGTAGCCGGTGTGGATGATGAGGATATCACCCTTCTTGACCTCTACTTTGCGAGTGATGTGTTCCGGCTTGATGACGTCCCAGTCGTCGACATCGCCGGAGACATCCACGATCACGCCTTCATGAACCAATTTTGTCAGCGGGATCGAAGCTATGTCGCCAATCCCATCGGCCGCATGCATGGGGGCATCCAGGTGCGTACCCACATGGAGCGATGTCTCAATGCGTTGCGACACGATTCGATTCGTTTGCAGGGTTTGAGTATAGGAAATGGTCGAACCTGGGTAACCAACCCAGCCAGGTGTGTGAGCGTTCCAGGGGTGTGAAAGATCAACGATCTTCATGTGGATGTTTCGAACATCTTCCGGGGTTCACGACCGTCCTTGTCGGCAGCTTAGTTCCCTAATGAATGAATTTCCTTTTCACGAACCCCACCCGTATACTGTTCTTCGCCAGGGGTGTCAAGCGGATTTTTCCCGTCGGCCACACAACGCGTGGCGAAATTAGCTGAAGTGTTCGTCCCACTGCGGTCAATCCTGGCCCTCATTTCTTAGCTGCTGTGCCCTTTTCTCAATGGCGCCAAGCCGCGGCAGGGCCAGGTGTTGTACCTTGATAAGTTGCCGCTGCTTGGGAGTACCCCAGCCCTTGCCGTTTCCAAATTGGATCAGCGTCGATTTTGATTGATACCGTTTGGCCGTCAGATTGACTTCGCGATAGTTCGCTTGTCGGTGACTGTAATCGAAATCGAGACCTGCGTCGGTATCGTGCGTCGAATAAGCAATGTCGTCGGGGTACTGTAGGGCAGTGGCTACGGCCTGTTCGGAAGTTCCTGCCTGAAATTGTGCACTGACCAAGTCAGTCCAGCGGCGCGTATCCTTCGGGGCTTGGTCGATCAAAATGCCATTCACGCTAACCCGGAAAATTTCCAATTAGCAGCGGCACTTGCCAGTGCCTTGCGGCGCCCGCCATGACTTGGATAGCTGGCTAAGCCGCGCCTGCCTGCAGCAGGGCTATTCCGAGCGCATACTTGGCAGGGCAGGATGTTGGTTCCAGCACTACGGCTTGTCGCAGTTCCCGGATAGCTGGTTGAAGCTGGTGAAGTTGGGTATAACAAAGCTCAAGATTGTAATTGACATTCCAGGATTTATTACCCAGTTGGATCGACTCATGAAAAACCACTACCGCCAGGTCCAGTTTGCGGTTAGCTACTTCCGCGTTGGCAAGATACTCATGATTTGCGGCTGACGGATCGAGTTTGACCAGGTGCGTGACAAGGCTTCGTCAGCGGCTGCGAAGTTATTCGCCGCAAGAGCCTGAATTCCAGACTGCAGAATTTCGTGCTGTCTTGAGCTGGAGCTTGCCGTGCGTACGCCTGAGGTGCTAGGACGAGAAGTGTTAAGCAACCAGCTCACTACAGACCTTCGCACCATGATTGGGAGACCCTTGGGGCTACTATTTCTTCGGCGCCGACCTTCTCGGCAATGCAAAAGCAATATAAGCCCTTTGTACCGGCTCGGTCGTCGGCCATTTATTCGCAGCTGCACAGACAACA
>JBPYDQ010000099.1:0-2468 GCA_051986135.1 Terriglobales bacterium
GGCGGTATGCCTGCGAGAGATGGGGTTACCTCTGCCTTGCTGGTTCACGCCGGCTGGAATGGAGTAGACGATGTTCTATCAGGTCGCGACAATTTTCTGCTCGCAAATAGCCCGAAAGCAAATCCCGAGCTGCTCGTCGAGAAACTGGGCGAGCGGTTTGAGATCGTCATCACCAGCATTAAAAAGTGGACCGTGGGGTCACCGATCCAAGCTCCCCTGGATGCAATGGATGCCCTCCTCAAGCGACATCCGATCCAGCCGAACCAGGTCCAGAAGATCCTTCTGCGTTCGGCGCCTGGATCGGTGGTCGATAACAGCCAACCGCCGGACATCAACATACAGTACGCAATGGCGCTTATGATCATTGACAAAACCGCGACGTTTCGCTCGATCCACAACAAACAGCGAATGCAAGATCCTGCGATTCTGGGACTGCGATCAAAGGTCGTCTTAGAAACTCCCCGTCGTGCCGTACCCGGGCAGACCGGAGCCCGCCTGCCTCTTCTTCAGATCACGCTCACGGACGGAACGGTTCTCACTCAAGACACGGGGCCAGTTCTCGGTACGGCAGAAAATCCGATGAACAGGGAACAATTCGTCGCCAAGTGTAGCGGCTTGATGTCACCCGTCATGGGCCAGGGACAGAGTACTCAGCTGATAGAGCGAGTGCTTGGGCTGGAAACAACAAAAGACATTCGAGAGTTACGACCATTGTTACAGTGGAAACGTAAACCTGGACCGCCCATATTGGCTGATTACCCGCAGTCGAAATGATTCGGTATGCCCTGTCCCTCGCCACAATCTGGTTCGCGCCAGGAATGGTTTGATTTCGTTATTTCCGCTCCCAAGGATCTCATATCACGCGCGAATTGAACCAGCTATCCTCCGTGGAGTCCGCAGATTCTCTGGAGCAGACCAGAAGGTGGGAGTCGTTCGACCTAGCTTTCGCTGCGCGACGCGTGGAGATCAGGTCACGCAGCGCGATCATAACGATGCAGCCCTGTCGTTCGCCAAAAATATGATTGGCTGTGATTCGAACAGCTTCCACAGGATGGTTTCCAGCCGAACTGCTATGAAAAACATGCAGTGCGATTAGCACCGGGCACTCTTGTCGACTTCCTCTCCCCATCGTGCGAGCACGTAGGCAGGCGTGCCCAGGGAAGTTTGCAGTTTCAAATTCGGCGAGGGACAGGATAGCCGTGCAGCCGTCGCACGCCACGGTCCGCGAGTTGTCTCGAAAGCTCGGCGATCGTGAGGAAGTAAATGTTGGAAGTCACTCTCGCGCCCAGCCACGAGGCTGGGCCTAATTTGCCAAGGCGCCTCCGAAGAACGCGACCACGCGCCCTTCGTATTCGGTAGGTTCATAGCCGAGTGCGGCAGCATGTTGTGCACCGGCTAATTCCCAAACTGTTTCGGTCCACGCGCTGCTTTGTAGAGAGGACGCAGTTGTGGCTGCTTGTGCGTGCCCGCACCGCGATAGTCCCGGGGCACGTTGACCGGGGGCCGCTTATACGCCAACGCTTGCCGAGGGGAACTGATTGGAGCGAGTGATTCCGAGTTGCGCCTGAGCTCGGGCACATTGGAACTGGAATTTCGGGAGCACTCGAAGAAGCGTTCTTTCGTCAATGACGATCGTGACTTTGCCGCTGGCACAGTTTCCGAACATCGCCCCACCTGAAATCTGCTCAGGCCAACGCCGACGAGGCGAAAACGCTGGCCGGGGTTCAGGCCAACACGGTCTCGGAGCGATAGCGCGATGCTAGTCAATTCCTCGCAAGAAGACGGATGAGAAGGCGGCGTATGGCTGCGAGTAAGAATCTGGAAATCACTGGTCTGCAGTTTGAGCACCAGCGGCCGAGCGATTCGTTAGTCCAAGTACAAGTAGGATCCAGAGAAAGTATTTGAGATGCTTGCTTCGTAGTCACCCCGAATTTCCTAGTCCGGTCAGTCGTCTGTCAGAAGCCGTTGCGAAATTCAGAGATGTCGAGTTAGACTCCCGGCGACATTTCAGCCGCGTCACAAATGGTTTTTTCGGAGGCAAAGATGAACAATCCTGAAGTGAGACCGCAAGGATCCAGGATTAGGCGGCGCGAGTTCATTAAAACGGGCGCAGTAGCCACCGCCGCAATCACACTGGCAAGAGAAAGCTCGGCAGCTATACCCTCGCCCGTGCCGGTGCAGCAGAAGGAGCTACAGCCTTGGTGGGCAACGCGGCCGGCGAGTCCGAAAGCTAACCGCCTCGTGTCAATTGATATGCATACTCATTGGCTGCCGCCTACCTATACGAAAGCCCTGATTGAGGTTGGCAAACCGGTTGCCAATATCAATCCACTGGAGGCCAATCTGGACCAGCGCCGTGAATGGATGGACGAGCACGGAGTTCAAATGCACCTGTTGGCTCTGTCCGGAGATGCGGTGTGGCAGTTGGTGACGCCCGAGCAGGGCGCCCGCCTCGCCCAGATCGTCAA
>JBPYDQ010000100.1:0-3482 GCA_051986135.1 Terriglobales bacterium
AGACATTTCGGGGTTGTATGAGCGCAGCAATATTGCAATTGAAGACTACGAGACGTCGCTTAAGCGTGACGCGCGTCTGATACGAGAATCAAGAGGCACACCGAAGAAGGTAAATATCTTTGGCTACCTGTTCAACATTGATACAGACGAATTGACTCTCATTGTCGAGGACCGGACTGCTTAGATAACGGCAAGCTTCGCCATGTCCCTTGGTTGACTGCCCTTTCCCGCAAGGAGAAGAAACTAGCGCAAAATGGGAAGCCGGAGTCTGTCACAATCCTTGCCGGTAACTGATGCCTCTTCAGTTTGATCCAATCGGCGCCGGGTCTTGGCCTGTTGCCCTATTGGCAATTGGTTCTAAGGGGTAGTAGCCCCCAATTTATGTGTGTGATGTTGCTCCCGGAAGAAAATTCTTGCATCCACAAGATTATGGCCGTAATCTTACAAGTCGTATGCGGTACGAGCCCGATCACAAGGAGAGAACACACCGGCGAATTGTGAAGAATGCTGCCCGAAAGTTTCGAGCTGGGGGCTTAAGCGGTCCTGGAGTTGCAACCGTAATGAAAGCCTCGGGGCTGACGGTTGGCAGATTCTATAAACATTTCCGCAGCAAGAAAGATCTCCTTGCCGAAGCGATTGAGCAGGGTTTTCTTGAACATGGGGAGAAGTCGCTCGCGGAGTTAGAAGGCGTTCCTCCAGCGGAACGTTGGAAGGCGATTGTCCGATGGTACTTGACTCCTGGGCATTGTGAGCACCCCGAAGTTGGGTGCCCAATTGCTGCACTGGCTCCGGAGATCGCACGCACTTCACCTTCCGTTAGGAAAAGAATCGCGGGCATGATGAAAGCGCGACGCGATAGAGTGATGCAGTTCATGCCAGGGGACACTCCGGAGAAGCGGGAAAGAATTTTCAACATAATCTTTCCGGCGATGGTGGGAGCGATAGCAATTGCGCGAATCCTGCCCGAACCAGAGAAGACGAAGATACTGAATTCTATGCGCGATCATCTGCTCGAGAGTTTCTAGTTTTTTTGCATCCGTAGGATCATGCCGATAATCCTATGGAATCAAAATTAAATCGGCGTGCAACTGAAAGGTTGTCAATTGTGCCACAGCTCAAACGTCGGAGGAAACGAGGAGACGTAAACATGAGCATGTCCGCCCAAGTAGAAGCGCGCACTCGAAGCTTTCGCTTCAAAGGTGCCGTCGTAATACGAAACGCCCGAACCGGATCGAGCGCAATGAATTGGCTTGCGCTGCGGATGCTTACCGGCGACCGAGCAAAGTACCTTGCGCTGGTCTTCGCGATCTCGTTCAGTTCTTTTCTGATCACTCAACAGGCATCGATCTTTGCCGGCCTGATGAATCGCGCTCGGTCGCAAATCCTGGATGTGCCCGACGCAGACATCTGGGTGATGGATCCAGCCACGCAATATGTAGACGAAATCTATGCCTTGAAGGACACCACTGTGGAGCGCGTCCGGAGCGTTCCAGGAGTCCAGTGGGCGGAACCGCTCTTCAAGGGACGTGCGATGGCGAAGGCCGCGGATGGCAAGTTTCGTGCAGTAGTGCTGATGGGTCTTGATGATGCGTCACTGGCGGGTGCGCCCGAGCCGCGCATGATGCTGCTGGGATCCATCGATAGTTTGCGCGAGCCCGACGCGGTCTTGGTCGATCTGATTGGCTACCACTTCTTCTTTCCTGGCCAGCCGCTCGAACTAGGCAGGACGTTCGAAATGAACGATCACCGAGCCAGGGTAGTCGGCATCGTCGATGCCTCTCCGCCCTTCCAAACATTTCCCGTTTTTTTCACTCGGTACAGTCAGGCGCTGAACTTTGTAGGACGCGAGCGGAAATTGCTGTCTTTCGTCCTGGTGAAAAAAGCAACAGGAGTTTCCGGAGACGAGCTCAGCGAGCGCATCCAGGGGGCAACAGGCTTGAAGGCGGTGACGAGCTATCGCTTTGGGTGGATGACCATCCGTTATTACCTTGCGCATACGGGAATTCCCGTCAACTTCGGACTGACGATCGGGATCGCTCTGATCGTTGGAACAGTGGTGGCCGGGCAAACTTTCTATCTCTTCACTCTGGAGAACTTGAAACATTTCGGCGCTCTCAAGGCAATGGGCACGACCAATCTCCGTTTGGTTGAAATGACCCTCCTGCAAGCAGCCGTTGTTGGCTTGATCGGCTATGCCATCGGCATGGGACTGACGGCCACGTTTTTTGTTGTCGCACGCACCGACGCAACTCGGGGTTTCTTCATGTTCTGGCAGGCAATGGTCGGAACGTTGGGAGTTGTCTTGTTCATTGTGATGGTCGCGAGTTTGTTGAGTATTCGCAAGGTCTTGGTCCTTGAACCAGCAATGGTGTTTCGAGGGTAGGCGAATGCAACGCGCGGTGTTGGCTCAAGGCATCACGAAATGGTTTGGCGAGGGCGACGCCAAGGTTCAGGCTTTGCGTGGCTTGGATCTGGAGATTGGCTTAGGTGAATTCGCCATGCTGGTCGGGCCCTCAGGGTGCGGAAAGACGACGTTGATTTCCATCATTGCCGGACTGCTGGATGCGACCGAAGGCAAGCTTGAAGTCATGGGAGTGCGTCCGCAGAACTTGACCTCGCACGAACAGATTCTCTTTCGCCGCGAAAACCTGGGTTTCGTTTTTCAACAGTTCAACCTGCTTCCCACCCTGACGGCGGCAGAAAACGTGGCTGTGCCGTTGTTTGTAGCAGGCGTTGAGAGAGGACATGCGATTGAGCAAGCTTCACAGCTACTGAACGAACTTGGTCTTACTGATCGGCTGTCTCGTCTTCCGATCGACTTATCGGGTGGAGAGCAACAGCGAGTCGCGATTGCCCGCGCCCTAATCCATAACCCTCGATTAGTTGTGTGTGACGAACCGACTTCTGCCCTCGACGCAAAGACCGGACACATCGTCATGAAGCTGTTCTCGGAAGTGGCGGTGAGACCCGATCGCGCTCTGATTGTTGTGACGCACGACAGCCGGATTTTCGAATTTGCCGACACCATTACGCAGATAGAGGACGGTCGGGTCGTCGGGGTGGAACGAGGAAAAGGCATCGGACATGTTCTCGCGCGAGAAATTGCCGAAGCCGAGGCCTGAGGAGGTCATCATGAAGCGTTTCACAATTCCAGCAATTGCCATTGCGAGTCTGCTCTTCGCAATCATCTGGACGGTGTCGGCTACACCAGTGCACAAACCGACCACGCCTCCATCGCCTCCGCCACAAAGCACTTCAGAGCAGATGGTCGGAGCCGTGGGCCTGGTCGAGCCGGAAAGCGAAAACATCTCTATCAGTTGTCCCGTATCAGGAATGGTGACCGGGGTGTATGCCAATGCCGGCGACCGTGTTCACGGGGGTCAGAAGCTGTTCTCACTCGACGATCGCGATCTGCAGGCTGCTTTGCATGTGAAAGAAGCCGCTCTCCAGGCGGCGCAGGCAAGACTCAAGAGACTCGAAGA
>JBPYDQ010000101.1:0-3759 GCA_051986135.1 Terriglobales bacterium
TGGTATAGCGCCCCCAAACCCATGCTTCTGGACTCACTCTTCGAGGGGGTTGATCTAAAAGCACCCACGCCTCGTAATGATGAGCCGGCCTTCGATGCGGCTAACGTCCTACGTTTTGGTGAAGATCTAATCTATCTGGTCAGCGCCACCGGTAACGAATTGGGGGGACATTGGCTGCAGTCGATTCTAGGCGACAAATATCGCATCCACTTCCTCAAAGAGGTTTACTTTGGCAGCCATATTGACTCGACCCTTGTGGCCTTACGTCCTGGCCTAATCCTTGCCAATCCTGCCCGCGTCAATGACGATACCCTGCCCAAAATTGTGAAGCAGTGGAAAGTCATTTACAGTCCACCGATGGAGAATACAGACAGATACGATGCCGACTATCTTTCTAAATGCATTGGTAGTGACTGGATTGATATGAATGCATTCAGCATCAATCCTAATTTGGTGGTTGTGGATCGAAATCAGCAGGCTCTCATAAAACTCTTAGAGAAGGAGGGCCTTGATGTAATCCCGCTAAAATTGCGACATTCAAAACTGTTGGGCGGTGGACCCCATTGCACTACCTTAGACGTCCGTCGAATTGGAACGCTGCAGCGATACTTCGATTAAAACATCGTACTTTCGACATGTTCGACCAGCCGGCAACTTGATGTTTTAAGTGAACACGCAAGCGTGTTCAGAACTTAGGAGTGTCTGAGAACTTGGTCTAGACTTACGAGCATGTGAGGGAGAGTTTTGGTAGCAACTTTTGTCACAACCGGGGTCGTGGTTTTCTTTGCGCTGACATTTGTGGCTTGGAGGCGGTACCTTTGGGCGGCGGAGAAGGTGCCGGACGGGCAGACGGATACCTGCCAATACATCTTGACGGACGTCTTCGGCAGCCGCCCCCTCGTAAACGTGCCACATCAGACAGGAATCCGGTGGCTCACGGAGGTCTTCAGCCGCTCTGCTGAAAAGTTTCCGCATCTTACGGCCTTGCAGATTCCCCACACCGGAGAATCCCTGACCTTCGCTGAACTCGACGCGCGAGCGGAAAGCGTGGCCGCGGCCGTTTCCCCCTTCCTCACGGGACCCGACCAGGTGGTGGCCGTGGCCATGTCGCAAGACAACTGGCAAATCGTGGCCGCCCACCTAGGCATCCTCAAGGCTGGCGGCACCGTGATGTTCCTCGATACCACCTTGCCCGACGCCCTGATTGTCCACATGCTCATCGACGCACGACCGGTAGTCGTCCTCACACGGGGGCAAGACAAGTTCCGCGACCTGCCGACGTTCGACGTCCTGACCTTGCCGGAGAGAATGCCCCCCCGAAGGGCACCGCCGCCTTGGCTGGACGACCCCACGCAGCGGCTTGCAACCATTTTTTACACCAGCGGCACCAGCGGGATGCCCAAGGGCGTCGAGTGCCCGCACGCAGGTTACGTGAACCTGGCCCTGAGCTACGCCGATTACTTCGATCTCCTTCCCGGCATGGACGCGACCTCGCTTACTTCGTCGCTGGGCTACGACGGCAGTATCCCCGAGATGTATAGCGCCTGGGTGTCGGGCTGCGCTGTGGTAATGCTGACCAAGGAGCAGATTCGATCTGGTCCGGATCTCGTCCCTGTCCTCCGTGAAGCTGAGATCACGGTACTATTCTGTCCTCCGGCGTTGCTCACCACGCTCACACCGACCCCCGAATTGGATCTCCCTTATCCGCTGTGCCGCTACATCGTCCCAGCGGGCGAAGCCTTTCCAAGCGCGCTCGTGGAGCCTTGGACCAGGGCCAGACGCCAGATCATCAACACCTACGGTCCCACAGAGGCCAGCAGCGACACAAGCCGCCAGAGCTTGCGGCCGGGACAGCCCATCACGATTGGGTCGCCATTTCCCAACGTCACCTACGTCATCCTGGAAGTCGACCATTTCAAACCACTGCCCCACGGAGAGGTTGGAGAGCTCTGTGTCGGTGGGGTGCACCTTGCGCGCGGGTATCGTAACTTGCCGGAGCAAACCGCCCAGAAGTTCATCACGCACCCTCAGTTCGGCCGCCTCTACCGCACCGGGGACAAATGCAAAATCGACATCCAAACCCAGCGCGTGCATTTCCTCGGCCGACTCGACACGCAGCTCAAAGTGCGCGGGCATCGCGTTGAGGCGCAGGCCGTCGAGGATATCCTCCAGACGCAGTTCAGTGAGATCAAGGCGGCCGTTTTGGATTACCAGAAAGAGACGCTGGTCGCCTTTGTTGCTGCGCCTTCAGTCTGCGAAGAAAAGATCTCGGTGGTTGCTCCCGCCCCAGCCGAGTGGGCCGCCCGGGTGACGGCGACGCTGGCCAAACAACTTCCAGCGCCGTCGGTTCCGACGAGGATCTTCGTCGTCGAAAAATTCGTCATGAAGCCGGTCTCGGGGAAGATCGATCGGAAGTGCTTGCCAAACCTATCTCATCTTCTGAGAAACGCCGAGCCGGAAGCTGATGACGCTCGTTGGGACACACCGGTCAGTGCGCGCGACACAGGGAATGGGGACGTCAAGGCGCCTGGTATCGAAGCGACCATGGATCCTGAGTGTGAAGAAGTGCTGTCGATCTGTAGGGGTGTGTTCGAGACGCCGTTGGGATTGGACGATGGATTCACTGAGGCTGGTGCACACTCGATCCTCATCGCACGCTTGGCGCAGAAACTGCAATCTGCAGGATGGACGGTGCCGGTCCGAGCGCTGCTTAGTGACTGCAACACTGCTCGAAAGGTGGCTAGCCGCCCGCGAGTGCTCCAGCAGACCTCCGAGATTTTTACGGCCCCAGTGAAATCCGACGAGAACAGCGCTGAGCGCGACGAGGCCGCGGCAGAGGTGCTCTCTATCAGATACTTTACCACTCTGCAGGTCCTATTCGTGGCTTTGTTGTACTCCCCGGGCTTAGTGGCATTCTTCGGCTTTTTCGGCGTCATCGACGTCCAAGCATACTTCGCGACTGGCAGCTTCTGGGCATTCATCTTCGCCGGCTTCTTCCTGTACCTGGTCGGCCTCATCGTGCCGTTCGTCAGCCTGCTTTGGGTCATGATGATAAAGTTCTTCTTGGGCGGTGACATCTACAAAAACAATGTGACCCCAGGTGCTTACCCCAAGTGGAGCAAGATGCATCTGCGAATCTGGTGCATCGGACGGTTGGAGAACATGGTGCTCGTGCCATTGGCTGCGATGTACCGCAGCGCGCCCCTTAGAGCATTCGTGTTGCGGCAGCTCGGCGCGATCGTGGGAGATAACCTTCAGTGCGCGCATGATGCTTACCTATCCGGGCCTCTGGATCTGATCACCTTCAAGGATGACGTCGCCATTCAGACTGGAGCCTACATCCAAACCACCAAATGGTCGGGGCAACTCCTCCAAGTCGGCCCTGTTTATCTCGAGAGCGGTTGCAAGATCGGGATGCGAGCTGCCATCGCCAACAATGTGACGGTAGGCCGCGGCACGTGGATTACTCCGTTTACCCCCATTCTCACCAGCGTAGGCTCGCAGGAGCTATGGGAGGGAGCTCCCGCGCGCTGCAGCGGCAGCTGCACCGAGTTAAAGCGCACGGCGATCGCCTGTCAGTACGCGTCTCCGACCTGGCTACTGGAGACCCTGAACATCGTTATGCAGATCTCCCTATCCTTGTGGCTTATCGTGTTCCCCGCCGCCGCAATCTCCTGGCTCGCCCGCGCCTTGATACCGGCCGGTGAAGCTGAACTTTACGGCGAATATTTCAAAGTGACGCCACTGTTCGACATCGTC
>JBPYDQ010000102.1:0-3490 GCA_051986135.1 Terriglobales bacterium
ATCATATTGCGGAGGCGCAGGAGTTCGTCCGCGAATAAAAGTTTCATTTTTTCGCGTCATGAAAAATAATGCCTAACGTGAACCTTTGACCCGAGCGGATGCGGCTTACACCGTGGCGCATGCTAACCCGGTAAACACCTCGCGCTCCTTTTACCGGCCGTTGGTTGACCGCAAAGATGACCGCTTCCCCCTCGATCAGCGGTACCACCTCGACCCGCGACTGCATACGTGGCCTCTGCTCCGTCAGTACGAAATCACCTCCCGTGAAGTCTTCGCCGGGAGCGCTGAGCAGGATGGTGACCTGCAGCGGGAAGACCATTTCTCCATACAGATCCCGGTGCAGGCAGTTATAGTCTCCCTCACCATACTTCAAAAGGAGTGGCGTCGGTAGGGGTTGGCCCGACTGGTGACACTGGCGAAGGTAGGAATCATGGGTAGGCGGGAATGTGCGATTGCTGCTGAGCAGCGCCTCCCAACGGTTGGCAACCGCGGCGAGTTGAGGATAGAGCGCAGCTCGTAAGTCGGCAATCAGCCCCGGAAGAGGATAGTTGTAATACTTGTATTCGCCTCTTCCAAAACCATGTCTGGCCATGATCACACGGCTGCGGAACATCTTTTCCGAATCGTAGCCTGCGATCAGTTCGGCACACTCGGAATCGGTTACTATCCGGCCGGTCTGCGCATAGCCCCGCTCCTGCAAACCTGATTCGATTCCTTCCCAATTGAGTTCCGAGACCCTCTGCTCAAAGCTGGGCAAACCGGGTTTCTTGCTTCTCATCACGTCACTAGTTTGCCAGGGTGACCGCAGGATAGCTATCCGCCGTTTGCCGTCAAAACATCCTGGCGCGATCCTTTGTGTCCTTGTGGTGAAGATTCGCCGCAAGCGACAGCAAGGTGCGAAGGCTCATGCTTGGCAGCCGCGGACGCCTATGGTCAAACCACACGTTCACCGGAATACCGTAGTGCGCCATGATGTCCTCGATGTGGCGCGCATTTTTATCGATGTCGTCGTACTCGTTCTTGAGTCGCGCGTTTACTCACTTCAGGTAGTAACGATCGAATTTGTTTTTATCATGGGTGGGCAACCTCGAGGGTGTCCGTACGCCTATGCGTGCCGGCGGCGATTCCCGCAAAGTCAGAGGCGCGGATTATGCTGGGGTTTGCCTAATGAGTTTTACAGGGACCAGTTTACCGGAATGACCAGCGATGGAATAGGTTGAACGAACTTGACTCAGCGTACAAAAAACGCCCCTTATCCGAAGGGGACGTTTTTCCTCTGAAGCGATAATTCTATTGAGGCAGTCCGGTTGCCGGCTGCTCTGCCGCGCGGGCCGGAATCAGTGTCGGACCATTCGCAAAGAAACTGTGGTCGTATAGGTCGCGGTACATCCGTCCTGCTATTTCGGCAGCCTTCGGACCGTAAGTGGGCCGACCGCCCTGCAGAAATACAACCGTCACGATCCTGCCAACGCTGGTGTTTGCATAGGAGGCAAACCAGCCGTAACGCGTCCCCAACTTGGAGCAAGTTCCGGTCTTGCCGAATATGGATTCTTCATTGAAATTCAAGCGCACGCTGCGAGCGGTGCCATATTCCACCGCGCCCGCCATGCCATCGGCAATTTCCGGGATGAGAGGCGCGATATCGAGATGACGTTTTACCTGAGGCTGAAAACCGGCAACCTCGTCGGCGTTGGAGGGATGCTGCAGGTAATATAGGGTTCCGCCATTTGCGATCGCCGAAACCAGGGCTCCCAACTGCAGAGGAGTCATCGAAATGCCTTCGCCGAACGAGCACATCCGGCCGACGCCGCCGAGTTTGGCGGGAATTTCCTCGTCGGGATACGTACCCAGATGCTCACCAGAGATGTTGTAGCCAGCCAGTTCACCCAGTCCAAACTGGTGGGCGTAGTAACTGACCTTGTCAAAGCCCAGCTGGCGCCCAAGCGCTTCAAAGTAGGCGTTATTAGAGTGGGCGAGCGCCATGGTGAGGTTCAGGCGGCTGCGGCGGCTGAGCGCGATTTCCATATCTTTGGTAATCAGGTTCTCGCTCAGGGCGGCCAGCGCGACCGATAGCTTGATCGTCGAGCAGGGTTGCGCTCCACTCGACAGCGCCAGCTTCTGATTCACCATCGTCAGAATGCGGCCGCTGGTAGGTTCGATGGCCACCACCGTGCCATTCATGTTGCCGAGAGCATCCAGAGCGGCGGAGCGTACAACCGGATCTTCGCCTGCTGTCTGGTCGCCGTCGGAAACTTCATCGGTAAACGAGCTAGTGTAGAACCTCTCGTAGTAGCTGTGCCGGCGTCGCCTGGCAGAACGACTGGCGCCACGACTGCGCGCCAGGCGAGACATCCGCCTCCTGGTGTGCTGATTTTCACTGACCGAGGGGCTCTTCGATTTCCGACGCAGAGCTTTGGTATTTACCGTCGCGGCGGAGCCATCGGTCTCGAGAATAAATGCGAGGACCAGCAGAATTACTACTTGGAGACCCGAAAACCTTCTAATCACTTCCCACCCCGGAGTCGTACTTCACAAACAACGCATGCGAATTGTCACTCAGCCCTCGCCATAGGCCAGAGTACGTACAACTTGTTCGATAGTAAGAGAGTTGTCGGTTTTTGTGCAAGGACAAAACATCTATCTAGCAAAATAGCGGTTACTTTGCTTAAGCCACTCAGATGCTGTTACTTACGAGCGAGTTGCTGGGAAGTCAACTGTCTTCGAAACCCCGCTGGCATTTACTCGTAAGGCGCCCGGGATGTGCAAATCCTTCCACCGGCAAAATCCCTTACTCAGTTTCCGTGGGAATCTACCGAGCTGCGGCGTCGCAAAAATTTGTCACCATGTGCAAAGACCGGCCATCGACTGATAGTGCCAAAAAAAGAACGGCCCGGCACCGTCCCCTGGCTCACACCCCCGCACAAGTTCCGGGTCTGACTCCCGTGCGGCCTTATCCCATCGAAGTGAGGGATTCGCGAATCTGGACTGCAAGATCGAAGAGGTGGCCAGCGCGCATCCGGATTTTTTCATCTTCCACTCGCTGCCGGGAGCGGGGGCACTGGCGCCGCGCTTGTTGGCGGTCTCAGGCTCACAACGCATAACGCGACTCTGGTTGGCGTGCGCGTTTCACTAGAGTTTTGGTCTTGCGACCTATCCATCGTTCTATGGGGCGCTCGTTCTAAGGGGGCGGTGTATGTAATCTGTCTGTTTAGGTCAATTGCCTGCACCTTCGCTGGCGCTTGGATTCGCTGGAACGCCAGGCAATCTCGAGCACTGCGACCCCTTCCCCGATTGAGACGAATCTCCCGTCGCTGGGTAGGGTGGCAGGCCCCGCCCCATCAGTAGGGGTTTCTCGTTTCGTCCGTATGGTTTTTTGCCACCGGAGTTGCTCGGCAGGACAAAGGCATCCCATTTTTCAGGGCGGTCGCTGTGCGCTCGGCTTTGAGTTCATCGGGCTCGTTACATAAGGCGTGTGCAAGTTCATGCCGAA
>JBPYDQ010000103.1:0-4445 GCA_051986135.1 Terriglobales bacterium
TAAAGGTCTCTTTCTGGTAGCTGCCGAACTTTTCTTGAATCGAGAACCCAGAGCAACGCAACATCGCATCCAATTCTTGTGGAAAGTACATCCTCATGGTCAGCTGGCCGATCCGCTCGGCCCGTGAAGACGGCTCGCGTGTGTACGTTGTCACGTAGTTCACCTGCTGGGCTGCGTCGTACACGTGCGTGTACTCCATCACGACTTCCTGGCCCTGGGGATCGATGAACCGCGAGAACGGATAGCGAGTTGTTGAGTCGCGATTCAGTAGACCAAGGTCAGGCACGAAGACATCGATCAGCAGCCGTCCCTCCGATAGAAGATGGCTACGTATACATCGTAAGCAGCTTTCCAGATCTGACGTTGTGAGCAGATGGCAGAGGGAATTTCCCGCGATCAAAACACAACGGAATTTCCGCTTAAGCACAAACTGCCGCATATCGCTGCATACCAGCTTCGGCGCACGGCCACCTGCCAGCTTTCGATGCGCCTCATTGAGCATGGCTTCAGAAAGGTCGAGTCCTACAATATCAACTCCCCCTGCTGAGGCCGGGACGAGGTACTTGCCGGTGCCACAGGCCAGTTCAAGCGCCGGGCCACCGAATTCCGTCATGAGATTAATCCAAAAGGCGATGTCCGCTCCACTCCCGCCAAAAAGGCTGTCGTATCGTCGGCCATCTCCATAGATGCTGTCGATCACTTGTTCCAGAGTACTTCTCTCGAGAACGGTCGGCTCCTCCGTCCCTGAGACCGCTTGGCGAGGCCGTAAGTTGGCGGCAGGGTCCGCTTGCGATTCGTCCGGCGAGCCGATGCAGGCTTCTGCCAAGCTTGACGACCGCGCCTTTCAAGCTGCAGGATTCATCTACGGCCAGCAATGGAAGAGGCGCAACCACGCCTTGCCTGAAAGCCCATAAATAGTAATTCCGCAAGGCGCCGTTCTGGTCAGCCTTTTTTTGAAAAATCTGCGTCCTCTCACGCCATACCAGCCCGGCCAACCATTCCTCCGCTGCTTCGTGTTCGATCTGAGTGTAGCCCACCAGTATTCGTTCTTGGGCTCTACGCGTTATATAAGAGTCGCAGACGGCCCAAAAGCGGAGCAAACCGCAACAAAAACACGGATCGGCGGGATCCGCAAACAAGCGTGCGATGGTGACCTGCCTCCCCGGCTGGTTGGCCTCGGTTGAACGCGGCGATTTGGCCCGACCTCCTGGGCCGTTTCCGGGTGGGTCTACCTGGGGCATTTCCTCTTCTAGACACTACCTCGGGGCCGCTGGCACATCTTCTGATGCCGATGCGACGCCGGCCAGGATCCGTGCGGCCGCTGACCGCAGCATCAACGCTTCGTCGGGCTCAATCCGCAACGGCAGCTTCAGCGCAATCCCCATGGTCCGGGGGTCCCAATACGCCTGCATCAGCCCTCGAGACGAGTGTTTCGGTCCGAGCAGCAGGTGCCCAAGTTCATGAGCAATCACATTCGCGAGCAGACGAGCCGTTTCGGTGCGGGTAGTAGCCTGATCTGAGATATCCCGAAAGAAGATATCGGCCCACGGCAGCACATGTCGGTGCGAGTCCAACCAAACCAATCCCATGGCGTCCGTCGTCAAAGGTAACGGAGGGCGTGTGCGCACAATATTCATCGCTAGGTCTGCACGCCGGTTGGGTTGTGGATCGTCGATCAACCAGATGGTTTTCAGGCCGGCTTGCTCGAAAATCGACTGGTCTATGGCAACTGCCGATTGGACAATGGAATCGGAAGCGCGAGCACGGTTCCGAACTCGGATAATGAGCGCGGATCCATCGGCACCAATTGCTGTGTCAAGCCAGACAAGGACCAGTACCGCTAAGCCCGTGACGATCCGTGGCAATTCCGAGCCTCCGGCGCAAACAGCGCCCGGAGTGCAGTATGGGGAGGCCAGGCCCGTACCTCCATATCCCGCCGGTGACGCGCTTCGCATTTCTATGTCGCGGCCTAAAATTATGAAAACAAGTGGATTATTGAAGGTAAAATGTTACACTCGGCATCTGCTATGGGTGGCATGATCCCGATCGGCGACCATGATCGGTATCGGTTCGGGCCGTTTGATCTCGACACGCATACGGGGGAACTCCGTAAGCACGGTGTTAGGATCCAGCTTCAAAAGCAGCCCTTCCAAATCCTCACCTTGCTGGTCGGACGGTCCGGCGAGATTGTTCCGCGGGTGGAAATCCAGAGCTTGCTCTGGCCGGACAATACAACAGTGGAGTTCGACCACGGCATCAACGCAGCAATTCGACGGTTACGGGTGGCGTTGGGTGATTCGGCCGAAGAACCTCATTACATCGAAACGGTGGCGCGGCGCGGGTACCGCTTTCTAGTTCCTGTAGTGCGTGAAGGCCAGCCGGTCCAGCCCGAAACGGGACCGGAGGTCTCCATCCCGGCCCCGAACAGAGGAGTCGGGGAAGAACCCGCCGAGCCGCTTAAAGATCCGCACCTTGGCACTCCGAAAGTTGAGCAGGCAGCCGGGGAAACTCGCCGGCCGGGCGGCGCCCCTCGAACAGCGTATCTCATGTTGGCAGCCCTCGTCATAGCGGTGCTGGCGATCGTCTCTATTCTCTCCGTTCGGGCGCATCTACGCCGGCTCAATGTAACGAGCACTGTTTCCATTCCGTCAGGATTCAGAATTGTCGGTCGGCCGGTCATTTCTCCAGATGGCTCGCAGCTTGCCGCCGCACTCGAGGGCGCGGTGCGTCACCGTCAGTTGTGGGTACTGTCGCTCGGAACAGGCACAAGCCGATTCCTGCGGGACACGGACGGGGCATCGGGACCGTTTTGGGCGCCGGACGGGATGGCTCTCGGTTTTGTGGCGGGAAACGAGTTCAAGCGTGTATCCATGAATTCGGGAGTGGTGAGCCGCATCTATGCTGCCATCAGCTCGGCTCCCGGTGCTTGGGGCGCCGATGGAACGATCATCTACTGCCCAGGGCCTCGCATGCCGCTTTTCGTCCTGGCGACCGAACACGGTACCGTGCCCGCAACCCGCAAGAAGCCCGGTGAAACTCTGGGTCACATCTCGCCACATTTTATCGATGCCGGGCACCGCTTCGTGTTTCTCGCTCCCGGTCTTCAGTCAGAGAAGTCGGCTGTTTATGTCGCTTCGCTCGGGTCATTCGACCGCCAACTGCTGCTCACGGATGCCACCGAAATCGGCTACGCGCCGCCCGACAATCTGCTCTACCTCCGTGACGGAGTGCTGCTGACGCGGCGATTCGATTTTTCGCGCGGGATTCCGATTGGGCAGGAAAGGCAAGTTCAACTCGACATCAATGGACAACACGTCAGCACGTTCAGTGTGTCCAGGAATGGGACCCTGGTCGTGCAACTCGCCCCGCGACATCAGGACAGCGACCTGGTCTGGCGAACACGTGAGGGTAAGATGACCGATTCTGTCGGCCGGCCAGGCGTGCGCTGGCAGGTGACATTGGCTCCCGATGAGTCTGCCGCTGCAATCAATATGCCCAGCCAGCCCGGGAACGGCCGTCTGGAACTCTTGCGTTTCGGAGCTCTGCCGGTCAACCTCACTGGAGATGGGGCACATGTCCTGGACGCCGTCTGGTCGCCGGACTCGCGGACCATCGCGTATCAGATCTACGGCCGGGAAAAGACCGTGATTATGGTGCGCCGGCTTGATCAGCCGGAGCCGAGAGTTCTACTCGACGACGGGTTCTCCAACTACCCAGACGATTGGTCGCCGGACGGCAAGTGGATCCTGTGCCGCCGCACTGCCAATATCGTTTTCACGATCGCACCAGACGGCACAGGCGGGCCGCACATTCTGCTCAACGGCGACCACATTCTCGACCAACTCAAATTCTCGCCGGACGGCAAATGGATCGCCTACAACTCCGACGAGTCCGGCCGTACGGACGTGTATGTCGCCCGATTCCCTAAAATGGATGACGTACGTCAGATCTCGCACGATGGTGGCTGCCAACCACTTTGGCGCAAGGATGGCAAGGAGTTGTTCTATCTCGATCCGGACGGCAAGGTGTTCTCGGTATCCTTCCCGCAAGGGCCCGGTTCCAAACCCTCCACGCCGCGGATGCTCTTCCAATCGGGAGTAGTGGTGAACAGCATTATTTCCCAGTACGCGGTCACGGGCGACGGAAACAGATTCCTCATGCTGGAACTCCGCAGCGCATCCGAGCATGAGTCATCGGACGGACCCTTGGTGCTGGTGAAGAACTGGGCGGCGCGGCAGCAGTAGTCTCAGTCGCGCAACCGCGCGGCCCGCGCACCCGCTGCGACTGCCGACCGTTTCCGAACGGCCGTCTGTTCACAGGGCAGGCTCGGTGCTCGCTGATCCGAGTCTCCTTCCGGACAGCCGCTGTACAACCACCCTTTCGACAGGCGAATGAGGATCAAGTGAGGGCATTCAGAATCTTTTTTCAGGACAAAAAGGCTACCG
>JBPYDQ010000104.1:0-7017 GCA_051986135.1 Terriglobales bacterium
TCCTTATGGATTTCTTTGAGCCTGCGCAATCGCCTCATACACAACTATCCGCACAAGAGGCTAGCCATGCTCTGAACGATTTTCTCCACGGGAAAGTCCTCCTCTTTTCGTCCCATCCGATGTGTAAAACTCCCTTTTCAGGAACGCATTCGAGACTGTGATGCCAGGGCACCGGAAATGGCCTTTACCACCTTACCGTTCCTCTGGTCCCACTACGGCCATAATATAGGACCTGGTCGGCACGTCCATTTGGCTGATGCTGAATCGCACCATCGAAGAGTGGGGATACCGTGGCCCCTTTTCCGGCGGCAGCCTTAAACGACGGCCCAGTCTAGGCTCAGCTTCTGTTTGGTGGGAAGTGAAGTAAAGACTGATGGTGAGCCCGGCGGCGTTTACCTGCGGATTCGGGCGCCTTCCCGTATTGTTCACATGTTCGTAACAGGTATCGAGCTGGATGCGCCCGCACAGACGCGGTCGGCACCAACAGTACGAACGTTGCGACCAGCCAACCGTTCCGAACCTGCTTCATTTGTTTATCGTCAGCGAAGGAACGCCGAAGAAGGCTCCTGCTCCCGTCTACTGTGCAGCCTTCTCAGCCAAAGTAGCAACGACCGCGATGTTCTGCACCAGATCCTGCGGCAGTCCATGACGTTCCTTTAGGTATTCGGGACTGTTGTATGAGACCCACACCTTTCCCTCGGAATCTTCAGAGACAAGAATCTTCAGCGGCAGATCGATGGCGATGCTGGGGGCGGCCAACATCAGGGGCGTGCCGCCTTTGGGATTGCCAAAGATGAGCAGCTTGGTATTGGGCATTTTCATGCCGACCTTAGCGGCTTCTCCGCTGTGATCAATCACCGCAAAGAGTGTGACGCCCTTCGCTTGGAGGATCGTCTTGATGGTGGCCACGGTCTCATCTACGGAGTGATTGCCGGGGATAGTGACAATGCCGTTCTTCTTGTTGGCCTGGCCGACGACGGCCGTCGCAGCCAGGAGAGCAAGACCTGCCGGTAGTAAAACTAAATGCGATATGTGCATGACGCATTTCCTCTCAAAGCTCTTCTACGGCGAAACGCCCTACTGGTAAATCATCGTATAGCCATCTTGCTCGAGCTGGGTCAGCCGGACCATGGCATTGACATTTACTTTGACGCCGGGGAGAAGGTTGGCATTGCCCCAGTGATTGGCCTTGGCAGTGGCGCCACAAAGTTCAAGTTGCACACCCTTTTGCATTAGTCCGTTCAGAGCCTCTTTGAACCGGTTCCCGGTGGAAGCGTGTCGGTTCTGGTTGTAAGTTTCGTCGTTGAGAATCAGATAGGCAGCATCACCGTGGAAGATGACAATAACCTGGCCCTGCGTGTTCCATTCACGCATGTTGGTGGCGAGCAAATTGATGTCACCGAGAGCAAACGGCGCATCGCCGTTGAAGACCAGGTGCGCCATGTCGATGACCACATTGGCCTTATCGAGTTTGGTGGGGATATCGATATGAACAGCTTGATCCTGAGCCGAGGCGGAACTGCTTCTGGCGTAGAGGACCAGGACCGCAAGGCTGGCACATGAAAACGCAAACAGAACGACGAGCCAACTCTTTTTGAGCATTCGAGCCTCCCAACCGAACTCTTCAGCCTTAGTTCATCCTAGCTGCAAACTTTAAACTGGATATCCCTAATGGGAGCCTTGGCCTACACGGGTTTGGATGCAATTGGAGATCTAAGGATGGATTTTTTTGGCGGAGCGTATTTTTCCGTAGCAACAGGTGACGTCGAAAGGCATTTCGGCAGCTCCGTTGATGTTCCAGATCATCCAGATTTTTCCCCTCAACGACGGGGCTCGGCCAGGGAAAACTAACGGTCGTCGAGGAATACTTGCCCGTGCCGTTTGGCGATCTCGAGCATTCGCGCGAACTCGTCAGGGCTCGGTTGCGCGGAATCCGGCCCCACGCGCGGACTGCCCGCCTCCCTCAGAAAACCCTCAATTCCTGGACCACCGATCAGCAGGAGGTCCACGTGGGCCGCGCTAGCATTTCTGAAGCCATGCACTGCGTTTGAGGGAATGAGGGCTATCTCGCCGGATGCAATCGGGAGGAATTCTGCCTTGCCGTCGGAGAGGCGCATGACTTCGAGGGTTCCCTTCAGGACAAAGAACACCTCCACGTCGGGATGGTGATGAGGTGGTACGAAGGCGTTGGGAGGGAGACTTGCTTCACCGATAAAAAATGTCCCGAGTGTTTCCGGGCTGCTGACTTTTATCCGGCTCACCGCTCCCAGCAATGCCAGAAGGTCGCCGTCGCTTGCCCCGATGCGACGCACCTCGCGTTCTTTCGCGCCTTCCGAAGACCTTGTTGAATTCATTCCTGCGCCCTCGTCTTTTGGCATCGCCTCGTTCTCCCGTCGTTTAGAACCCTCTACTCTGAGCATCTTTTCTTCTGTCGAATTCATATGATGCGACGGAGAGGCGCAAACGGTGCATCAAAAAAAGCTTGCCTTTAAACTACTGCTGTAGTAGCGTCCCATACGTGTATAGTAGATGACCAATGGCCGAACCCAAACTAAGCAGGCTCGAACTGCAAGTCATGGAGGCCCTTTGGACCCGGCAGCAGGCCTCCATTCGTGAGGTCCAAGAAAGCTTTCCGGAAAAAGACCGGCAGGCTTACACGACGGTGCAGACAATTGTCTACCGCCTGGAAGGCAAAAAGGCCGTGCGCCGCGTCAAAAAGGTCGGGAACTTTCACATATTCGAGGCCGCCATCACCCGTGATGCGGCACAGCGAAGGCTGATCGACGACCTCCTAGCGCTTTTCGATGGGCGGATCCAACCCGTGATGTCGCGCCTGATCGAATCGGGCAAACTCACGTTACGGGACATAAGGGAAGCGGAGAAGACTCTTCGAAAGCTTGAGGGAAAGGATTGACCACAATGATCCTCAAATATTTGTCCGGGATGTGGATGGTCATCCCGCCATCGCTCGGTAACCATCTTTGGCAGTCGACACTCTTCTGCGCAATAGCCGGATTGCTGACTTTGACGCTGCGAAAGAACCGTGCGCGGGCCCGCTACGGCCTCTGGCTGGCAGCTTCGCTGAAGTTTCTCATTCCGTTCTCGTTGCTGGTCGGCCTGGGAAGCCATCTCCCGTGGGCGCGCAGTTCGGCAGGAGCGAAAGGAGGTTTGTCATTTGCCATAGAACAGGTCAGCCAGCCGTTTGCGAGGCCTTTGATGCCTGTGATTTCCCAAGCCACTCCGCAAAAACTGACAGCTCTTCCGAATCTGAGCCACTTGCTTCCCGCAGTTCTCGCAGTGGTCTGGCTCTGCGGATTCGTGGTGGTGGTTTCTGTCTGGTGTGTGCGGTGGCAGCGAATCTCCGTGGCCACACGGGAAGCGGTGCCATTGACAGAAGGACGCGAAGTGGAAGCGCTGCGTCAACTGGAGCGCAGGGGCGGGTTACGAAGGGCAATCCCGATTCTGGTGTCGCGAGCTTCTTTGGAACCAGGGGTCTTCGGCATCGCGCGGCCCGCTTTGATATGGCCGAATGGCATGTCCGAACGCCTTGACGATGCACAACTGGAAGCTGTCCTTGCCCACGAAGTGTGGCACGTGCGGCATCGAGACAATCTGGCGGCTGCGGTACACATGGTGGTTGAAGCCATTTTCTGGTTTTACCCCATAGTGTGGTGGCTCGGAGCGAGGCTTCTAGAGGAACGCGAACGAGCCTGCGACCAGGAAGTCCTGGGGTTGGGCAGCGCGCGGCAGGTTTATGCCGAGAGCATTCTGAAAACCTGTGAATTCTGTTTGGAGTCTCCGCTGAGCTGCGTGTCTGGAATTACCGGCGCTGATCTGAAGAAACGAATGGTTCTGATCATGACGGAGCGCGTTGCAGAGAAACTCGATTTCAACAGAAAGCTGCTGCTCGGCGCCGCCGGGTTGATGGCCATCGCCTTACCGGTCATTTTTGGACTGCTCCACGCAACGCAAAGCCTGGCTCAATCACAGGCCCAAAGCGGGGGCGGCAAAGCGCCCGTGTACGAGGTCGCCTCGATCAAACCTAACAAGTCTGGCGCCAACGACACTAGGATGGGGTACTCGCCCGACGGTTTCAGCGCGACAGAAAGCAACCTGCAGATGCTCATCATGGAAGCTTACGGAGTCAACCCTAATCAGATCTCCGGAGCGCCAGACTGGCTCAACTCTGAGAGATACGATATTGAAGCAAAAACGGACAGCTCTACAGCCGATGAATTTCGCAAGCTTAACGGAGACGAACGTAGGGCTGAAAGGCAGCGAATGCTGCAGGCCCTTTTGGCCGATCGCTTCAAACTAACAGTCCACCGGGAAACCAAAGAACTGCCCGTGTATGTGCTGGTGGTTGCGAAGGGCGGTCCCAAATTTCACGAGGCAAAACCGGGCGACACCTACCCCAACGGAATGAAACTCCCTGACGGCCATGGGGGCGCGGGCCTGATGTTCATGGGAAGGGGGGAGTTAACAGCACAAGGGCTTCCACTTGAAACTTTAGTGCGGGAGTTGTCACTGCAATTGGGCCGCACCGTTATCGATAAGACTGGCCTCACAGGCAACTATGATTTCTCGCTTAAGTGGACGTCAGATGTGACCGTCGGGGCCTTTGGTGAAACGTTAGCTCCGAGAGAAACAGAAGGAAGCCAGCCAAGGACTAGAGGCACATCCGAGCCCGAGTCTTCCGGGCCTACGATCTTCACGGCACTGCAAGATCAGCTTGGCCTCAAACTACAATCCGAAAAGGGGCCAGTAGAAATTCTTGTGATCGATCATGTGGAGAAGCCCTCGGCAAACTGACCGCCCGCTGTATGCGTATATATCGGCGAGCGAGTTAGAAGTAGTCTAAGCTCCAGCAAAAATCATTGTCCAGCTTGGCTAGATTAGTGGCTGGTGTCGTACCAATCAAGCCGCGGGCCCTTGCGACCTTCGCAAGCAGGCGGCACGGGTAGGGTGCCGTCCCGGAAATTCGGGACAACTTCCGGACATTGAGAAGCGGGAATTCCGCCGATTTTCCGTGCACGCGACCAACGAAAGCATTTAGTGTTTTCCCCTCCATGCTTTCCAAGCAGGGGGGCAGGGCCCTCGAGATTCGTTCAACGATCTTCCGCGCGAGGCTGCGCAATATCAGACTTCATCCCAAGCGCTCTCAAATATCCCTCATTCACGCGGCACTTTCTCAGGCGAAGATTGTCTAGGAGGTCGGCAAATGCACGCTTGATCGTTTCCTGTTCAGGACGGGCCTTCAGCCGGTCTTGCACGTGCGCGATGTCGCGCGGGAGCTTTGCAAACTCCACGATTTTGCTCCAATCGGCAGGTGCAATGATGCTGACGACCGCCGATGGCCTTTCCATCTTCTTGTACGGCCAGAAAGCCCAGCCGATGTCGTTCTTTTCCAGCTCCTTGACGAATTGCGCGATCCAATCGTCGGTATTCTCCCCGGACTCGCCCATCCAGATCGGCACATCATAACGCTGACGAAAATCGATGTATTCCTTGAGAACGCTCTCGTCCGGAACCGTCCAGTATTTGTGGAACGTATATGCGACATTCGGATCGAAGGGTTTGTCGAAGATTGAAAAGTTGCTATCCCACTGCGCGCCGCCAAGAAACAGAATATGATGAATATCAACCTTTCGTATCTCGCCCGATAGGCTCTTGTAGAGCGGTTCAAGGAAGGGATTTAAGGCCTTCAGGCTCGGATATGTTGGGATCGGCTCGTTCAGCAGGTCATAACCAAGCACCGTTCGTTCATCGCGGTAGCGACCAGCCAGCCGACGCCAGACGGCAATCAGGTGCTCTTGTGCTTCTCGACTCTGGTATAGCCAAGGATACCCGGCGCTGTCATCTATGTTCGTGCCCGTTTGTCCGCCTGGCGCGACGTGCATATCGAGAACCACGTAGAGACCTTCGGCACGGCACCAGACGATCAGCTGATCCAGCAGCTTGAAACCGTCGGCGTCGTCGCTTTCAAAGAGGCTGTAGTGCAAAGGAACACGAACGGCATTGAAGCCAGCCTTATGCAGCAGGGCGATGTCGTCTCGCGAGACGTAGTTCTCGCGGTACTTCTGCCAGAATGCGGCTGACTCGTCTGGTCCAAGGAGCTCCAAGAGCAAAGCGCGAATCTCAGTAGGAGATTGCGGACCGCCCTGAAACAGCCACATGTAACCCTCCGGCACGAGCCAATTCCCCAGGTTGATCGCGCGAACAGCAAGCGGCTTGCCTGCAGCGTCGACGATCTGTTTGTGTGCGGTATGTGCGAACTGCGCGCTGGCCCGGGGGATCAGCACCAGGAGAAGGAGGGTCGACCGCAGAAACCTGAGCTTCAGCATAATCAACTCCTCGCGGGGTGTCTGCCGCTGACATCCTGGTGCACTCCATCGGACCAACTTTGGCGCTTCCAAGAGCAACCATCGGGCTCGCGGATTTCAAAGCGAAAGCCTAGCGGTTCGCAGCCGAGATGGTGTCCGTAGCGACCACGAGTATACTTGCACTCGCACCGCTGCTGCTTCTCCGCATGCTCGAGCCATGAGCTGACTACTCGCTGTGTCATCGCCCTTGCGGCGGTGTCACTGCGTTCTAGTTGCCTGCACCAGCAACTCTACCGATGGCGCCACCATTAGCAGCAGCACCGCTTGCGGCTTCGCAGAGAGTTGTAGAAATTCGATATTTCGCTGCCGTGCATCCGCGGTGACCGGGTGATTTTTCTGCAGATCATCCAAAGCCTGCAACCCGATTTCCGCAACCTGGGACAGGTTACGCGACACCGGGGCCAAATCCTGGGTCAAGAACGATCGTTTTAGCAGGGGTTGCAGCTTGGCATCGTTATCGCGCCACAGAAGAAGCGACTCGCGAGCCCGCCGCCACTCCTCGGGACTCGCTTTCCCGGAAGAGATCCGCTTGGCGAGGTTGTTGAACTCGCGCGCTGTGTCGCTTTCTGGCGGCACGGCATCGTCCAGACGATTGAGCGGCGTAAAGTCGGTAAATGTCCGCAGTTCCTGACGC
>JBPYDQ010000105.1:0-4294 GCA_051986135.1 Terriglobales bacterium
TTGAGCGTGAGATCGTTGTCCATCGCATAATGGGCAATCTTGGAAGCCTTGTCATAACCGATCACCGGCGAAAGCGCGGTGACCAGCATGAGCGACTCTTCGACATATTGGTTGATCTTCTTCTGATTGGGCTTCGTTCCTTCCACCAGGAATTTCCGGAAGTTCGTGCATGAATCGGTTAACAGCGTAGTTGAGTGGGTGACGTTATAGATGATCAGGGGCTTGTAAACGTTCATTTCAAGGTAACCGCCGGCACCGCCAAAGCCCACTGCTGTGTCGTTCGCCATCACCTGGACGGCGACCATGGTAAGAGCCTCGGCCTGGGTTGGGTTCACTTTGCCGGGCATAATCGACGAACCTGGTTCGTTCTCTGGAATGTTCAGCTCGGCGAAGCCTGCTCGTGGGCCGCAGGACATGAGCCGGATGTCATTCGCGATCTTATAGAGTGACACCGCGAGTGTGCGTAGCGTGCCGGAAAGCTGTACTTGAGCGTCGTGAGCACCCTGTACGGTGAACTTGTTTGGCGCAGTAACGAAGGGTAGGCGTGTGAGTCTAGCGATCTCGGTTGCAACGGCCTCGGCGAAGTCGGGGGCTGAATTGATGCCGGTACCCACCGCCGTACCGCCGAGCGCCAGACGATAGACGCCTTTCAGCGCATCTTCGATCCGATCAAGATCGTCCGCGAGCACGCCTTGGTAGCCGGACCACTCTTGCCCGAGTGTGAGCGGGGTGGCGTCTTGCATGTGCGTTCGGCCAATCTTGACGATGTCGTCCCATTCTTGCGCCTTTTTGGCAATCGCATCACGCAGCTGCTTCACCGCTGGGATCAGCCGCTGCTTCACGTTGACGGCAGCCGCAATGTTCATGGCCGACGGGAAAGAGTCGTTCGACGATTGCGACATGTTGACGTGGTCGTTGGGGTGAACAGGGGTCTTGCTTCCCAGCGGCGTGCCAGCGATCTGGCTGCAGCGGTTGGAGATTACTTCGTTCACGTTCATATTGAACTGGGTGCCGCTGCCGGTCATCCAGACGTGTAACGGGAACATGTCGTGATGTTGCCCTGCCAGAATCTCGTCGCAGACCTGAACGATCAAATCGTGGCGCTTCTTATCGAGACGCTTACCGGAAAAGTTCGCATTGGCCGCGCCTTTTTTCAAAATGGCGTAAGCCGTGATCATTTCACGGGGAATTAAATCCTTCCCGATACTAAAATGTTGGAGCGAGCGCTGGGTTTGTGCACCCCAGAGTTTGTCGGCGGGAACATCTACCTCGCCGAGACTATCGGTTTCTTTGCGAATGTCTGGCATCTCATTCTCCTTTTGACCGGCAGTTATGCCGGATCATGCGGTTTGGGTGTCTTCCGATTTATGTTCACTGTTTGGCGATAGGGCATCTCCGTTTTGATAACTGACTCCTTTCGTTTCCTGTCGTTCTAAAAGTCCACCTTTGTTCTGAATCCAAGAACTAGAGCATGTCCGGTTCTTGCACCAACGTTCACGTAATACTGAATCACGGGCTGCAAGAGGAGCATCGGCAATGGATCAAGAAGCGTGTTGAATTCAACGCCATGCTCTGGCTTCCATGGTGGTGTGCCTTGGGGAACGAATTGTTGACTTAAGCGGTTCTGTACGTAACCTAGTGACATCGTGTTATGAATATTCAGTGGCAGTGGTTCGTTGAAACGCAGCCCCGCGGTAAGAATTGTGTTATTGCGGTTGACGTTCGGCGGGCTCCAGTCGAATGCAACGGTTCCATCCAACCCCCTTGCTTCCCTCGGGTCGACGCGCCAGAGGGCCTGGCTCGCCATCCAGTACAAGAGGTAATTGCCTGACTCGCGCCTACCCGACGCTGTTGTGAACGTTGCAGGATTGTACGAAGCGCCAAATTGATAAAGACCGGAGTATCCTTTGCGACTCTCGACGTTGTCGAAGGCGCGTACTGACGTCGCCTTCTTGCCGGGAGTGAAGCCGATCTCCGATACGCTTACAGGTGTTCCGCGGAACTGTGGAACCAAACCGGTTGGGTTGATGGAAAAAGGGAAAGGATATCCGGCCAATACCATTGACTTCACATAGAGGTTGTGAATCGGTACGGCGCGGATTTCCATTGCTGATGTCGAGGGAGGATCGAAAACTTCGATCGTCGTGAATAAATTGCCCAACGCATAGCCCATCGGTTCAAAGATGAAAGATGCGGCGTAATGCTGCGCGCCATAGAAGTCCTGCCCAGCGAACTGGCCCCCTCGAATAGTCAAGCGTTGATTCAGCCAGCGCTTCTCCAACCACCATGAATCAAGGCGAAATGTATTCATGCTGGACATTCCGCTCGGACTGGTTAGCAACCCTAAATAGGCTCCCAAGTTGCCTCCCGCTTGCCACAGTGCTGTCGCATGGAAGTAGAAATCGCTTATGCCGGTCAGCTTTCTTAAGTCGATATCCACCGTCCCACGAACGCGATTCCAGATGTCGAACTGTGTCTTCTTCGCGCTCTTAAAATTCGCGAGAGAATCGCTGACGTACTGGAAATCGAAACGGATACCCTCTTCTTCCAATCGCGTCCTTTGCCCGCCCCACTCGCCGAACAGGTGACCGTGAGGGCCTTGACCTGTCTCATGGCTGTCTGGACCGCTGAGAGTCTCTTCTTGTCGTTGGCCGTGCAGGTACACCGGCACTACCAGCGTGCACAAGCCAGAGCAAACCAGAAAAGCAATTCGAAGCATTCGTGCACGCACGGTCCAGCCACCTGCAATAGCAGCTCAATAATCCTTACCAGGGTATGGTTAAAGGCATCAATTCGCGCTGATTTCGTCAAACATCTTTGAAACCGTTACTCTCCTGTCGCTTCTCTAATTACGCGCAGAAAGTTCCCGTCTAGGACTTTTTCAGGTCGTTCTCTGAATATCCTCGCTCGAGCAAAAACGCGACTGGCGACGGCATCTTTGAAACATCCTCCAGGGCGTTCGCCGTCGCGGCAATGCCGTCGAAATCGTTTCCGATGCCCACGTGGTCGATTCCCGCGATCTTCACTGCGTGGTCAATATGATCCGCAACGTCGTCCACCGTCGCCACCATCTTTGCCCGCTTCCCGAAAAGCTTTTGCGCGTTCTCCGCCGCGTACTCGTCACGCACCCTCCCTCTCAATGATGGCCCTTCGGCCTCAGTGTCAGTAGTCGATCGCAACCCCTCGGCCTCCCTTGGATTGATAAAGCCCATCCCGAAATTGATCCCTATGACCCCGCCGTTCTTGGCGAGAGCGCGCAGCATTTCGTCCGTCATGTTCCGCGGAACATTGGAAATTGCCCGTATCAACGAATGGGACAAGATCATCGGCGCGGTTGTAACCGCGAGCGCGTCGTAGAGCGTCTGGTCGCAAAGCTGGGCAAGATCCACCACCATCCCAAGCCGGTTCACTTCATGCACGACTTCTTTACCGAAATCCGTCAGACGGTTGTGTGCCGTCGTGTGGCTCGCCGAATCCTCCCAGTTGGTGTTGCGAGCGTCAGCAATACAGAGCGGAGCGTCGATTGCCAACTTGGCCGACGATACCGCACGAAAACCGAAGGTTTCACTCCAGCCTTCCAGTCCTTCGTCGGTCGTCACCTTGACCAGCAAAGAATCTGCAGCCGGTAGGTCTTTATCCCCCCAGGCTGAGGCGGTAACGTGATTACCTGGTTTGAAGGGGATACGCCGCGGAAAGGTTTCGATCTTGCCGATGATCATGCAATCTCCGATCTATTTTTGGATCGTCGATGGCCGTGCGGTGTCTCATTCGCTGCACTGTTGATTCCTCGGGTCATCCTTCGAATTGACGTATTCCATGCCCAAGGGCCCAATCGCCGACACCTGCGTGACGTAGTCACCGGATTTCGCCCAGTGGAAGTGCGATGTGTTGCCAGGCAGAACGATCAACGTGCCGGGCGGATACGCCTCCAGTTTGTCGGGGTCGAATTTGTAGCCAAGGCCGATGTAGAAGACGCCGGAGATGACCGTGTAAATACGATCCTCGGAGTGCCGATGCGGCATGAGTTTCACGCCGTGCGGCACCTTTACCCTAATCGTGTAAGGTCCGGGTTTCGAGGGCTGACCCACGATGACAGCAAGGCGCGCCCCGGGCGGGAACGCGGCGAAAGGTTTCCAGTCGATGTCTTCCGACAGAATTGCCTTGAAGACCGCTTTCGCTATCGGCGCTGAGCGCGTTTCTTTCTCCGCCTGGCGACGGGTGGGCTTGGGCATCAATTGAGCCATGATTTGTTCTCCCTGACAAGAATTGGGCTCGCAGTGTGACCCATCGCTGC
>JBPYDQ010000106.1:0-3785 GCA_051986135.1 Terriglobales bacterium
CGCCCTGGCTGCGGGGATCGCCATGGTACTGACCGGTTTAATGGCTCGCGAAATCGGCGGCAAACGTCCGGCCCAGCTTGTGGCTGCATGGGCGGCGGCGATCGCCGGACCCGCGGTGTTTTTGGGCAGCGTGTTCCAGTATGTCTCCTTCGACTACCTGTGGTGGGTGCTGGCCGCATGGATTATCATCCGTTTGCTGAAATCCGAAAATCAGCGCTGGTGGCTGGCGTTGGGGGTTGTCGTTGGCCTCGGCATGATGACCAAGTACACGATGGCGTTCTTCCTGGCAGGCATTGCCGGTGGCATCGTGCTGACGAGACCTCGCTGGCTGCTCAACAGATGGCTGTGGTACGGTGCTGCCGCTGCCATCCTCATCTTCCTTCCCAATCTCATCTGGCAGGTCCGACACCATTTCATCACGCTGGATTTTTTGCAGTTTATTCATGCGCGCGATGTCGGGCTGGGCCGCACGAATGGCTTCCTGCCCGCGCAGGTCTGGTCGATAACGAGTCCTGTCACCGTGCCGCTCTGGATCGCCGGGTTGTATTTCCTGCTCTTAAGACCGGAGGGAAAGCGTTACCGCATGATCGGCTGGATGTATTTGATCCCCCTGGCGCTCTTTCTCATCGCCAAAGGCAGGCCCTACTACCTCTCGCCGGCGTACCCGATGCTGCTCGCTGCGGGCGCCGTTTGGGGCGAGCGATGGTGGGAAGCCCTGTCCCCGGACCCCGCCCGCACGGTACGCGGGGTGGTTCGGACCAGCCTGGTGATTAGCGGGATTGTGGTCGGTCTCATGGTTCTGCCTCTGGCGCCGCCGGGCTCACGCTGGTGGAAGATCGCTGACGCGGCAAACGGTAATTTCAACGAGGAGTTCGGCTGGCCCGAGATGGCCAGCGCTGTGGTTCGTGTTCGCGATTCGCTCCCGCCCGACAGCGCCCCGGTTGGCATTCTGGCCAGCGATGCCGGTCAGGCCGCCGCCATCAACCTTTACGGCCGCGGTCGAGGGCTGCCGGAAGTAATCAGCGGCTCGAACTCGCACTGGCTGCGCGGGTATGGCAATCCACCGCCCAAAACCGTCGTTGCGGCGGGTTTTCTCGGTAGCGACCTGAAAACCGTTTTCGAGTCGTGCGAGCTTGCCGGCCACGTGACCATTCCCTTCGGCATCGAGAACATCGCCATCGAAGATCACACCGACATATTCGTCTGCCGGCGTCCGCGTCAGCCCTGGCAGGTGTTCTGGTGGCGAACCCACTCGTTCGGGTAGAGTTCGGCGGACTTCTTGCTTCCCGCCTGCTTTCGCGGCGTACAAGGAAGTCGGCGGAATTCCGAGGGGTGGTCGGCGACCCGAAAATTGGCTGGTTTTAGATAACGGTTCAAAAACGGCGATAACCGGCCAATCTCTGTCAGTTTTACCTCGGCGTCGCAGATGGTGATTTGCGATCGCGCACGACCATTTTGCACAATGCTGGCGGGCCTTGCAAGAGGTTTCTGAAGCGAAGTGTTAACCGAGTCAGAGCGACCGTCTAGATTGGGTTCAAAAAAGGCTCAGAGTAAGGAAGATTCAAACGAAAAGAAAAATGGGATGCGTCTGTCCTACTCTCGGAGATCCGGAGGTCAATCAGCTAAGACAAACACTTTGGCCGGTTATTGTGGCGTTCTCGTCCATTAGAATTCGAGCGGCTGCCAAATCCCTGGGCTCCCTGAAAGCTTGACGGGTCGCTCTATATCAATTTTCGCTCGGTCGCTCCGCACTATCGACCACGATGTGCTGGACAAGTCCCTTTGTGGGTTCTAGCTTCAAGCCGGCCGCTGTTTGGATCGCGGCAAAGATGGAAGGGCCGCCAGGAGGATCATCCGAGGGAACGTAGCCCGGAGCGCTCGGGTCGGGCGAAAACGCGAACTGGAAATGGAATAACCCTGAAATCCCGGTCTTGTTAACAACCGGACGGTCTAGTCCGCGAGTGAGCCACCTGGCAACCTCGTCGAGGTCCGTGCCGTGAAATTCCGCGGTCCACATTGGGCTCCCTCTTTGGATCCCGCCGTTATGGCACGCGTTCGCAAACTCGGCGAGCGTGGCTTTAGGGTCCGCCATCATTTTGGTCTGGAGGTTCAGAAGGTCGAGCGGAATGCAGCTTCCTTCCTTCATGGGTTGGAGCTTGAAGCCGCTTTTCACGACAGTCAGCTCGTATACCGGGCCTTCTCTCGCCTCCAGATGGACCTTCAGCTTAAACCGGTCTTCGAGAAGCGCCCGAAGCATTGGTCCCTGCATCTCTCGCGCGGTCGGATTCCCCTCCGCTTTTGCCTCAATATCGTATCGTTCAGACTGCATCCAAGCCGGGCCTCCTGAGACGGGTAAAACACCGTTCGGAGGAACCTGGAGAACGAGTTTGTTTCTGTCATTCGCAAAGGCGTATGTGGCCGAGATGAGAAAACTCAAAGGAAAGCAGGTAACATGCAATCTTTGAGGAGATACTCCCACACCACCGCTCCTACCGCCAGGCGACACGGCCCCAGGCTCACACGGCCTGACGGAGACTGCTTCCCATTTCGACAAGGCCGCGGAATTGGATTGCGCCTCCAAAACGGGCGTCTTCAATACGCCCACCAAAATGGGAGCTGCGAGACTTGCAAGTCCGGCTGCCGCGAGCACGGCTCTCTTCCCGAGCGTTAACTCCAGTGCGATCCTCCCCGTGAGAACGGCGCGCAGTCGCCTCTTCACATCGGCGCCGGTTACTCCGGAAACACACGGCAACAGGGAGCCTTTGGCGAGCCGGCAGACCTTCAGAATGCCTTCCACGTAATCCGCTGGCGCGCAACCCATTCGGAGGACTTCTTCGTCACAGGCTAGTTCGCGCTCCTCAACCATGCGCGATCCAATCCACCACACCAGCGGGTTAAACCAGAAGATCGCCTCCACCGCCATGTGAACCGCGGCGAAGAAGTTGTAGCGGCGGCGCACGTGGCACATCTCGTGCGTGAGAATCGCGCCCAGTTGCTGAGGATTCAGGCGCTCCAACAACTGCGCCGGCAGAAGTAAGACCGGGTGCAGAATGCCCACGACGCCAGGCTCCGCTGCGATGGACGAGACAAGCGCCGGTACCGGAATTGGCAGCGGTACAGGGGTACTCGCCCGCAAAGCGGCACGAATGCGTAACCAACTGCGGCGCCGCGCCAGCGCGATTGCGAAGAACCCAACAGCCCACACGATGCCGATCGCGGCCGGAACCCAATGCCATGGCGTGCTTGCCGGGACAGTGGCGTTAGCGGGCGTCGAAAATGGTTCCGCTAGTTGAACGAGGTCTGGGACAATGGGAACCGGAACCGATATCGGGTGTTGAACTGGCTGTGGAATGAAGCTCCCGAGGTTCATAAGCAAGGCAAACGGCGCGAGAAATTTTAACGACGCACTCAGCCATACCCAGTAGCGCACCTTCGGCGAATTCTTGCGCAGCACGCACGCCAGCAATCCGGCCAGGAGCGCGAAGCAGGATGATTGCCACAAGTGGTTGATGATGAAGCCGATGGTCATTTCGATTTTTCCGTCCTTTCCGCTTGCCGTCGCCGGTCGGCTTCCGCCGCAGCTTTCTCCAGCTCGCGAATATCGTCCAGCGTGAGCTTCCCAGACTCGATGAGTTGCGCCATCATGGGTTGCGGGCGTCCGCCGAAAAAGCTCAGAATCTCGTCGAGCAGGCTGTCGCGAGCCGCGTCCTTCGCGATCAGCGGTTCGAAAATATCCGTGTTTCCGACCTTCCGAACACGGCGCACAGCTTTCTTGCCCTCCATGC
>JBPYDQ010000107.1:0-3679 GCA_051986135.1 Terriglobales bacterium
CATGATTTCGTGCTTCCAAACTCAGTTTCAACTTCGACTCCTTGTCCGGCGCAAACGGCGCCGGCCCCACTGGATATTTCCATTCTTCGCAGTTGATGTTCATATTTTCCATGGTAGTAAATAGACGTGGTCCGATAGGTTTTGGCACCATGAAAATCCGGTGAATTTTCGTCGATGCCCGACCTGGTGACCGCCCCTTCCCTCCCCCCTTTGATAGACAACTGAAGGAATAACTTATTGCGGACAAATTTTGTCACGCGATACATCTTGACCATCCGGTACACTGCATCTAACGGATTTCATTGGTTAAAATACTTCTTTTGCCGGCTCCGGGCCGGGGAGGAATATTTCGTGTCCAAAGTCGCTGCCGCCGTACTGACCGTTGCGGCCTGGTTTCTGTGCTCGCTTCCCATGTCTGCACAATTCAGTAAACTTCTTCCCAACGGAAACGTCTACGGCGGAGTTTCCTATGCGCAGTTGACCAATGTGATCAACCAGCAAAGCTATAAAGGGTGGAATGCTTCGTTTGAAGCGTTTCCCTTCGTTCGTTTTCCCCGCCTCGGGCTGGTGGCTGATGGCGGCGGATTCTACCGCCGCGGCGAAACCGAATACGACATTGCCGGAGGCCCGCGTCTTTCGGCCAACCTGGGGAAGTGGCGGCCGTTCGTGCATGCCATGGCCGGCATCCGCCACCTGAACACCAGCGGGCTCACTTATCGGCCGCTTTTGATCGACGTCGGCGGAGGCGTCGACTACAAACTCGGGTTCAAAAGCTTTTCCTGGCGCATGCAAGGCGACTTCATGCATTCCAATTACGCAAGTGCCTATCAGAACGACTACCGCGCCTCCACCGGCGTCGTATGGCGGTTCTGAGAACAGGCGTTTCCTTTCCATGTACCAACTGCTGTAATCCGCGGACCTCCATCCCGTATCCTAGAACTTTATCCGTCTCTAAGGGTTACGAATACGGGAGGAGGAAAGTTTCATGCGGAACTTCGCGTATGCAGGGTTGACTCTATTCCTATTGGCCAGCCTCGCCGCGGCCCAGATCCCGACCTCGGGGAACATTTTCGTCGGGTATTCTTATGAGAATACCGATTGGTCGGGCATTAGCTCCGCGCTAAGCCGTCCTAATCTGAATGGGTGGGCAGCCTCGCTCGAGGGCAAAGTATTTCCGCATATCGGGATTGTGGCCGACTTCGCCAGCCACTATGGTTCCCAAAGCTTTACTCAGACGATACCGGCTGGGCCCACCTTCCGCGTCAACGTGACCGGTCACCAATGGGCACTGCTGTTTGGTCCGCGGCTCGCGATTCCGGTGGGCAATCTCACACCCTTTGCTGAGGTGATGATCGGGGTGGCGCATATCCACAACGGTGGCACCTTCCCTGGGCCGACCAATACTTCCTTCGCCACGGCTCTTGGCGGAGGCGTGGATTATCGATTGATCAGAATTTTAGCCTTGCGCTTGCAAGTCGACTACGTGCAAACTCGCTTTTACAGCACAACCCAGAATAATCTGCGGCTGTCTCCCGGCGTGGTGCTCCGCTTCTAGCGAACTTTCGCACCAGGGCAAACGCCTATGAGAAAGCTGGCTGCGATGGCGTTGATGCTGCTGACTGCCGAAATTGCGGGCGCTCAGATTCCCACTTCGGGCAACGTCTTTTTCGGGTACTCCTACTACAATTCGAACCTCACCGGAGGCCGATTCAGCCTGAATGGATGGGAAGGATCAGTGGAAGGCAGGATCTTGCCTTTCATAGGTCTGGTAGGGGACTTCAGCGGCCACTATGGCTCGGCGAGTAGCGCCAACTGCACGGCGGCAAGACTGGATTGCGGAGCGTTCAATGGAAACTTTTCGCAATACAATTTCCTGATCGGTCCTCGCCTGTCGACGTCGGTAGGCAAGGTGAGACCGTTTGCTGAGCTATTGGTCGGCGCAGCCCATGTAAACATCGCCACCACGAGCACGTCTTTCGCGACGGCGGTCGGCGGCGGGCTCGATTACAGGCTCTTGCGTGTGCTGGCCTGGCGCTTTCAGGCAGACTACGTGCACACGCATCTGTTCGCCATCCCGCAGGACAACGTGCGGGTTTCGACGGGGATCGTGCTGCGCTACTGAATGATTGCCGCCAAAAAACAGGGCTCGGCTGGTTGGCCGAACCCCGTCTTCCGTGGCCACAAACACAATTACCGACAAAACCTAAGCGCGCGGAAGGCTATCGGCCTCGTTCGCCCAATACTTGTGATCGCGCAGGAAGTGACGCTCGTTCCAGAAATTCATGGCGGTCCACAGGAAAAGCCATCCCGCGCGCAGATGACCCATGCGCTGGAACCGGCGGTTCGTCGTATAGACTCCGCCGCGCACGATGGTGAAGCGCCGCCTTGAAATTTTCTGGCTCAAGCGATAATCCTCGGCGAAAAGAATCTTTTCATTGAATCCGCCCAGTTCCCAGAACTTCTTGCGATCAAAGAGCATGAACATTCCCGTCGCAAACGGACGGTGCAAGTACGACAGGTACTGGAAGAAATCGTTGCCGGCGTAGAAGAGCTTGTCGACCCAGGTCCCATCCTTGCAGAGGATGTTCGTGGTAACGCATTGCAGTTGCTTTTTCTGCGCCTTCTCAACGCACCTGCGAATCAGCCAGGGCTCGGCCAGTTCGATGTCCGCATCGAGGAACAGGACGTATGGTGTGTCTGCCTGCGCTGCGCCCTGGTTGCGCCCGTAAGCGGGCATTCCGCCATGGATGACGGCGACGTTCAGGCGGTTGCGGAAGCTCATGACGATTTCGGGAGTACCGTCGCTGGAATTCGCGTCAGCGACCAACACCCTCGTACTCGACATCTTCGAGTAATCCTGGTTCATCAGCGAGGTCAGCAAGCGCGGAATCAGCTTGGCTTCGTTCTTCGCCGGAATCACGATGGTCAGGTGGTTCGCGGTAGTCGTTTCGGTGGAACTCATGGATTTGTACCCCCGTTTCGTCGATCGTCAAATAGGTGAGCCGGGAATCGACCCACCCCCCGGAGTTGTAGTAGCTGATGCCTTCCCTCTCGACATGCAACGCCTGGTGCGTGTGCCCGCAGAAAATTCGCTGCGCCTCACGATGCTTGGCATATGCGATCGCACCCGAGGAAACTTTGATTGACATTCGTAGCCAGCGCGTGTTCAGTCGATCGATCAGCCGCGCGATTGGCTTGTTCTTGAAATCAAGTTTCTGCAGTTGCAGATAGCACGACGTGCTCCAGCGACTCAGGCGCAGATTGTTGACCTGGAATCCGTCGAACTGATGCCCGTGCACGGCAATGTGCCGCAGCCCCAGATACTCCCACCTGTATTGGTGGTACACGCGCACGCCGACCAGGTGCGACATGATGTTGGCCAACCCGTGATCGTGATTGCCTTCCACCCAGACGACCTCGATACTGCGCTTGGGATTCGACAACTTGCGGATATAGCTGAGGAATTTCCAGTGCTCCTTGGTAAGCCTGGCGAAATTCAGATCGGCAAAGATGTCGCCCAGCAGGATCAGGCGCTGGAAGCGGGTTTCCTTGAGCAGACTGGTGGCTTCCCGCGCATGGCTCGTCTCTGCGCCCAGGTGCAGGTCGGAAACGATCAGCGTGTTGTAGACATGCGGATCCACGATTTTATTGTGGCAGGCGATTGTTACGGGGTGATGAA
>JBPYDQ010000108.1:0-11662 GCA_051986135.1 Terriglobales bacterium
GTGAAATTGAGAATCGCTGCCGTCGAATCACCGACGTTGGTCACCGAAGCAGATGTGCCAGCGGCGCCAGTGGTAGTCGTACCAACCGTCACCGTAGCAGCGGCGCCGGGGGCACCGGGGGGTCCGGCCGCTCCGGGAGGTCCTTCAAACGGACCGAGATCGCTCCAGCCGCTGGTGGTCCACGTCCACAAATGGCCGGTACTGGTGACGATCCACATGTCATTAAGGGCGTTGCCGGTGAGAGGCAGCTGCCCCGCTGTAGTCACTGTGCCGGTGATCTGGATGCCCGGTCCGGGAGGACCGGGAGGTCCCGCAGCTCCAGGAGGGCCGGGGATCAATAAGAGCTGACCAGTAGGGATGAAACCGCCGCCTGCTAGCATGTCACGATGCTACTAGTTCCGCTACACTGATGGCTAGTGCTCGACTGGGCCGCACGTATCGATGATCTGGCTGCACTCCTAGCCACCGAATACCGCATGGAGGACCGACAGGCGCTCGAAGTCCTCCTCGCGGCCCTCGCTCCCTGCCCGCGCACGGATAGCCTCTGGCTGGTTCTCGAAACCAACTACTACTCGCGGGTATGCGCGCCGGCGTGGTTCTCGTTCGGAGAAACCTGGGAGCCGAAATCACTGGCACAGATCCGCGCGCGCAACCCGTGGCGCGAGATCGAGTACATGGTGAGTCAAATTCTGGAATTGCCAGACGAGCTGCAATTATTCGTTGAGCCGGATTTCCAGCGTTACCCGCATTACGCCCGGTTAGCCAATGCGCACTTCATCTTGGATCGTTGCCCGCGGGTGCGCACGATACTGACGCGCGCCAACACGGCATTGATGACAATCGACGCACTGGAAGCCGAGCGGCATCGCATGCAACTGGCGGCAGCTACGCGTATGGTGCTCGAAGACCGTGTCCATTCGCGGCCGGATGGTCCGCCGAAGTTCATCGAGCCACCCGAATTCAGCTACCGAGTGGAGCTGGTCGAGCGATTGTCGGTGTGGTATCGCGACTGGCAGATTCTGGTGAAGGCGATGGCTCTCCTCGGGGTACGGCACGCTTGGCTATATGGCCGGCGCGAGACCGACGAACGCGACTGGGAGGTGATGGCGCGAGCTATGGCGGACAGCGTACCGCCGTGGATCACGACCGCGATCGAGCTGCTGCTAGAGGGACCGGCGCAGCCCCGGACACTAGAGAGGCATATGCGGCTCGATGAGGAACGCTACCGCTCCGGTCACGGGGCACATCGCGAACTCAACCGTCTGCATCGCCGCGGCCTGATCACCTGGGACCGGGAGCGCATGCACTGGATCATTCGCAAGGAACACCGGCAAGCACTCGACGACATCATTCATCGGCGGGCCTTCGGCGCGGCGCTGGCGAGTCACGGTTAAAAGTCAACGTCATTTAAAAGCGTTAGATAACGCACTGACTAGGCGAAAACTCTTAGTGTGGATTGGCACCAATTTTAAGGACAGCAAGAACCGACTTTAAGGCTGTTTCCTAGGGTTACTGCACACTACAATACCACACGCATCCGCAACATCTGTAAGGCCTAATCGGAACATTCCTATGTCACGCGTCTGTCACACGTGTACGAAACGTCTCGTACACGTGTGGTTTTACGTTTAAAACAAAGAACTTAGCAGCTTCCAAGTGGCTTCCAGCAAGATTGACAGGTAGTCAGCTTAGGGCTTAATATCTGGGTCACGTGCTGCTTCCCGTCGCCCAGGCGTTGCCGTCGTGAGCGACAAACACAGTGAGGATGTGTCCGTCTGGGTGATAGAGAAGTGAGGACTGACTGAAGATGACGAAAGACCAAGTGAATGGCAATCGCCCCTCCAACAAAGTTCGCTTAAACGGCGGAATGATCCGCAAAGAATCACTCAAATGGTTGGAAAATTGTTCGCGACGGCAGGGACTTTCAGTCACCGGTCTCATTGATCAATTTGCTTTTGTACATGTAAAGAATGACGTAGGTCTAGATCTCACCCCGGGTGGGATAAACACCTACCTAGCCCTCGAAGACGAGAAACGGCGAGACCATCGCTTTCCCGACGAGGCCTCTGTGCGCGACTGGGCAGACCGGTTAGTAGATCCAGCTGGAATCTCCGATCGGGAAGGCCGGGTAACTCACCTGAACTTGGCTTGGTATGAGTTTACCGGAGCATCCGCCGGAGCCAGCTGGCAAGATTTCGTTCATCCCGACGATCTGGCGCGCCTCATAGACACCTTCCGCGAAAAGTTCGAAGCGCGGCAGGAATATACCCTGGAATACCGTGTGAAACATCGCGACGGCAGCTATCGCTTGATGCGCGACCACGCTTATCCCTATAAAATCGCCAACGTTTTCGGTGGCTTTATGGGCAGCGCGAAGGAAGTTCCTAACGGGAGCGCGGTATGGAACGTAACGGCGCAAGCCGCCGACACGCGCGTCACAGGGAAGTAAAGATTCTCGACAAGTAAGATAACGGCAGAAACCACGAGAGGAGAAGTGTGTGTCAACAAGCACTGAAGTAATTGGTATAGATCCGGGATCACTGGAGCGGACGCGCTTCTTGCCGGTGATGTCGCTCAAGGATGCTGAGATCCGAAGAGACATGCTGGTTCAACTCATAAGAAAGCAAATGAAGCCAGAGGTGGACTACGGAAAAATTCCCGGAACCACGAAGGATGTGCTTCTCCAACCAGGTGCCGACAAACTGCTCAATTTTTTGGGGCTGCATACCGACTTCACTATCGAAAAAATCGAGGACTGGACGGGAGAACAACATGGAGGAGAACCATTCTTCTACTACATCGTGAAATGCCGTCTGTATCGAGGCGAGCACCTAATGGGGGAAGGCGCCGGTTCCTGCAATTCCTGGGAATCAAAATACCGCTACCGCTATGCCGAGAAGGTCTGCCCGCATTGCGGACGGGAGACGATCATCAAGGGCAAACAGGAGTACGGCGGCGGCTGGCTGTGCTTCCGCAAAAAAGGCGGGTGCGGAGCCACATTCAGCGACGGGGACCAGTCAATCGAGGAGCAACCGGTAGGCAGAGTGATGAATCCGGAGATCTACAACCAGGTTAACACCGTTTTCAAGATGGCCCAGAAGCGTGCCAAGATCGCAGCCACGCTCAACGCGACATCGGCGCATGAATTTTTCACCCAGGACCTGGAAGACGAGCCGCCAGCCGAAGGGCCGTCAGCACCCGAAGTTCCGCCGTCAGCGCCACCAGCACCGCAACCGGCGGTTATCATGCCGTCTCGCAAAAACATGGCTATGACACCGGAGACGGCACGGCTGATCGAGCGGATCAAAGAAGTTCCCAAGATGGCGACGTGGATTGAGGTAATGCAAGAGATGGAGGGCACGCTTAAAGAAATAGCCGGCGAAGACGGGGGCAGAGAATATCACCGCGTTCTGAAAGAAGTGGCGGATGTGGAACACTCCAACCAGATCAAGGACTCCCGTATGGCCATCCGGACGGTGGTAAAGCTGGGCGAATCGATCGAGCGGGGCCGGGAATGGAAGGCGAAGCGGGAGTGGAAGAAAAAAATCGAAGAACAGCGATTCGACGAAGACGGCAATGCCATCCCTCCACCGGAGGGCGAATAGCAATGGACGACGTAAAATTACCGGAGATCAGCTATACACCCACGCTCTACCAAATCGAGCAAAACCTAGTTTATCTAGTCGAGGAACTAGAAAACTGCTCAACTGACGAGGAACGCGCCCAACGAGAATACCAACTCCGGGATCTCCTCCTGGCCGAAATCCAAAAAGTAGACCATTACGGCCAATACCTGAAGACTCTCGAAACGCTCGAACGGGAGGCAAAAGAGGAAATCGAACGGCTGAAGGACCGGGAGCACAGACTAGCGCGTCGGCGCGAGCGCCTGGAACGATACGCGGTGCTGGCGATGACGCGCAGCGGGCGGACGAAGCTCGAAGGAAAAACCTCGACCCTCAGCCTGCGGCATAATCCGCCGGCAGTTGAGATCTACGACGCAACCAAAGTACCGGCCGAATTCAAAACTATCATCACCGATTTTTCGATCGATAAGCGATCCATCCGGCGAGCCATAGAATCCGGCCAAGAAGTCGTAGGAGCCTATCTGCGCGACGGAACGGTATCCCTGATCAGGAGGTAAGGAATGACGTATTACAGTCTCAAGGAAATTGCCGAAGAGTGGAAGGTCTCACCGGAGTATGTACGGCGTCTGTTCCACAACGAGCCAGATGTTATTCGTCTCACACGGAAGGGCAGTCTACGACCGACCATCCGCGTGCCCGAGAACGCCAAAGAGCGGGTCAGGCGGCGAAACGCAAACCGGAGTTTCCATGAAAACGGCGACTAAGCTAGGCGAGGCCATCCGCAAGCTGCGGCGGGTGTTGGGCGGGCTCACGCAGGAGCAGTTTGCGCGGCGGATGGGGGTCACAGTGCGCACGGCGGCGAGGTGGGAGTCGAGCGACAAAGTGTCGCGGGCGCTTCTCATCCGCTTCGAAGAAGCCGCCCACGGTGCGCACGATTGGGACCTGGTCGATGTGTTTTTCTCCGCCCGGCTGGGAGAAGAATTGCCAGGCGCAGCGGACCGAGTCCTCCCGGAAAAGCTTCACAAGACCCGCAACGAGCTGGCCAACTGGTATCGGATGGCGCGCGAGACGGGCAAGATAGCAATCGGCAAAGAAGACATCGATCGCGTCTTCAATATCGATCTCAAGCCGTTCAAATACTGTTCGCTGTGTTACGGCACACTTATGGACGACGGCGTAACGGACGAGCTGGGTACGCATCATGAACACTTACTGCAATGCATTACGGCTCTATCGGACAACCTGGTGCGACTGGAATACGTGATGGACCATGAACGAGAAACGCGCAGGCAGCTCTATCGTTGCGGCGAAGAGCTGCGCGCACTCAAGCAGAAGATGGAAAAAGGCTAGTAATGGGAGCGCGGCACATGGCGAAAGGCCTGTTCGAGAGTCTGCCTAGTCTGCTCTTGCCGACTCTGAATCCATCCGGAATAATGCTTTCTGATCATGGCTTCGGTATCTCCGGCGAGAATGGCCACCGTGCCCACGGGGACGTGGGCCTCAAGCAGGATGCGGACAAAGGTATGACGAAAGCGATGCGGCGTAGCCTTATCCGGCCCCTTCGCGGGAAATCCCGCGGCCTGAAATATGGGGCGGAGTTTGCGGCGCCACGCCTCGGTGAGGACGCAGAGCTTTTCCGTCTGCCGGGTTCCGAAGATACGCGGGCCGATACGCTGGGCGCGGAGACGCACGCGCTGGGCGAGCCAGTCGGGAATCCAGGTCAGCACTGGTTCGCCGTTTTTGGTGGCGGCGCGCAACCAGACCTGGTTGTCGTCGGTGAGGCGGGAAATGTCGAACGTGACCATGTCGGAGATACGCAAGCCGGTATAGACGGACAGCTCGATAAAGTCGGCCAAGTCTTGGCCGGTCGTACACTGATCGATCCGGACCACGCAGGAATCCGGCTTCATCTGGCGGCAGAGATCGAGCATCGTTTCGAGCTGCTGATTGGTGTACGGATTGACCTGGCGGCGGGCCGAGTTGCGAGCGGCGCGGTTCGGGCGTCGGCTGCGAATGCGGGCGGGATTGAAGGGGATGGTCTTATCCTCGACGAACAGCTCAAAAAACGACTTCACCAGGCTGAACTGACTAGTGCGGGTGGCGGCCGAGAGCTGCCAGGAAGAGCGCATCTCGCGCAGCAAGGTGGGCGTCCACTCCTCGATAAAGCGCAGACCCTTGTCGAGAGCGAAGCGGTCCATCTTGCGCAGGACCTGCTTGTACTTGTCAGTAGTCGCTTCGGCGCTGTCGTTCTCTTTGAGATCTGTGAAAAAAGCTTGCTGGGCGTCCGCCATGGGGCGGCCCGCCGTCGCCTTTTCCTTAATTCCGGGGGGGGTGGGAAGGGGCGACGGCGGCAGGGGAGGGGGGACGATGTCCCAGCGGCCGGCGGCCAAGTAGGGAGCGAGGATGTCGCGGGCCAGCGACCAATCGCGGGCGCGGGTGGCGAACTTCTTGAAGATGCCCGCCAGGGTGCCGTGGGCGTAGATCTTGCAATTGCATTTGACGAAGCCGCGACGGCGTTCCTCGACTTCGGTGGTGTAGGAATCGAGCAAGCGATGGGCGGAGCAGACGGCCGCATGGCGGCGCTGGAGAGTGACGTGAGGCATGCAGCCACTATACACCAGATTCCCAAAACGGCCCAAATTCAGCGCAAAATTTTGCTAACTTCCTTATTTACAGCACGAGATGCGGATCGGACTCTTCTGCAGGAGCCCCCTTTAGAATCTGTAAGTTGCAGTAATATCAATCCTCCAGAACCACTTTTCTCCTCCTTTTCCTCTATAGCCTTTCCCAAATTGACCCAAAAACTGAGCGCGCCGGAGGTGTGTCGATGAAGGAGCCGATGAACCTCGTCTTCGACGAGCTGGAGGAAATCCGCCAGCGACTTGCGACTATCGCGCAGATGAGTTTCGAGGGCAACGCCCGCCGCGAACTACTACTGAGAGCGGAGTCGCTTGAAGACTTCATCCGCGACGAGAGGGAGCAATGACCTACGAGGAATTTGAAAAGCACCGCCTCGCCGAAGAAGACGACATTTGCCGCAATTATCACGGCGGCGAGGAATTCTCGATCGAGGCCAACGAGAGCGTTGCGCCTTCGAAAGCCATCCAGCGACAACGCATTCTGCGCCACCTTGCCCGAGTCGGCAATGCCACTTCGGACGAGACCGAGGAAGCGCTCGGCATGTTGCATCAGACCGCCAGCGCCCGTTTCAGCGAACTGAAACGGGACGGCTGGATCGTTCCGGTGTTGAACGCGGACGGCAAACACGTCTCCCGACTAACCCGGCATGGCCGCGCCGCGGGTGTCTATCGCGCCAAGGAGGATGCGAATTAAATGGGCTACTGGGTTTATTCACCGGAACAACCGTGGTATGGCGACGAGCCTGATCCACACTGCGAACTGTGCGGGCTCGAAGGCGTGCGCGGTCTCTGTCCCGCATGCGAGGCCGAGGTCGATTACGAATACTGGCATTCCGTCGAATCCGAGCAACGGGAGGAAGAATGATTCGCGCTGAACGTGTCCTCGTGCATCCCAACGTTCCCTACTACCAAGCCCTAGCTGCCCGGCTGCGCACGCTGGGCGTTCCCACCGGCTACTTCAGCGGTTTCGCGGGCCGCTACTGGCTCAGCGTCGGCGGGCGCATCTGGCTGGATGAAAACTCGCACCCGATGCTTTACCCGGCGGTGCTATACGCGCTCGACGGAGCGTTCGTGCTGGAGGACGCATGAACGTAAACGTGATTCAAATGGGGACGGCGCATGCGCCCTTCGAGACGGTGGATCTCGGCGACGAAGGACGCCGGCGCGCTGTCGCCATCTGGCGGCAGAACCGCATTCCCGTGATCTTTATCAAGCCCAAAAGTCGATTACTGGTCAGGCTGCCATACCTCGATTTCGGCGGACACGGCTCCTACCTCTGGCTGCGCGATGATCACCGCGCCAAACCGAAGTGGAATTCCCACGGAAGATACTGGGCCATCCCGCGAGCTTGGTTTCAATCCACTCTCGACCGGCTGCGCCAACGAAGTCAGGTGTGGGTCATTCAGCCCTACCGCGAAATGGAGAAATGCGCGCCCGCCTGCTGGAACGCCAAAGGCGACTGGTGCGAGTGCTCCTGCCTGGGCGTCAACCACGGCGCTGGACAACCAGGCGGCTTTACTGTGATTACCGAGTACTTCGCCTTCCGCTGGTCGGAGGTCGAATACGCTACCCGTCTCTATGCCCAAGAAAGAATTGACTGAATGGCACGCCAGAGGTGGCGACTGACTTCGCCCAAAGTTATCGAGCTGGAAAAGCACGTCACCAAAGCCGTACTCGAAACGCTGGAGTGGAAACAGTGGGCACACGAGCGTCTGGATGTGCTCGGCCCGATCCAGCTTAAAGACGGAAGCTGGACAACCATCGGCTATCCCGGGCGCCCCGACTACATCTGCTTTCACGCCCGCTATCCCGCCTTTTACATGGAGCTGAAACGACCCGGCGGCAAAGTTTCACCTGAACAGAAACGCGTCCACTGGGAACTGGGACTCTCCCACTTCGAGGTGGCCGTGATCAACTCGGTCGAAGCTATCTTGGCTTGGCTGACTGACTGGGAACAGAAACATTCATATGTCATCTAAACCTGTCACTGTCGGACGCTGGAATTTCAAATCAGAAGCAGCCGCCGAGCGATACATCCGCGCGCTGTTTACCCGCTGGCCGTTGCCCAACCTGCGCAACGGCACCTATTCCGCTCCACTCACCGGCGACGACTGCGAATTCGCCCTCGGCCTGATCGACATGCATCCTTCGAAAAAGCGGATCAACGGCGAGGACAGCGGCACCTCCATCCGCTCGATTCACATCCAGCGTCCCGAAGAAGCCGGCCGGGATGAACGCCAGCGGCGTTTCTTCGTCCGGCTCCAAGACAGTGACAGGCAGGTTTTCAGCTGGAGTAACTCGATCGATCCCAAAGCGCACCCGCAAAAGATATATGACGCCATGCGGCGCCTCATCGCTCCCCAAAAGGAAGCGTTCCGCGCGCAACATTTCGCGGGTTACTGCACGATTGAGGATTGCGGCAAGCCACTTACGAAAGCCGATGTTCGCATCGATCATGCCTTCCCAGACACCTTCGAGTCGCTGGTCGCGGACTGGCTGCGCTCCGTTCATATCACGGTCTATGAAATCGAACTGCGAAAAGGCAGACGCTTCCGCGAACCATCGCAATTTGCGGATCCGTTTCTCGCTCAGCAATGGATCGAGTTCCACGAGATGCACGCCCGGTTGCGCTGCGTATGCCAGGACTGCAACGGCTCGAAGCTCGTGAAGCTCGCTAATCAGGCCGAAATCAACGCTTCCTTAACGGAAGCAAACCTGGAACCCCAAAAATAGGATTCGAGATGACCAATGGAAGCCCGCAAAAATCCCTTTCTAGAATGGGCACTGTTCTACGCGCTCGAACGACACTGGCCGGTATTTCCGGTCAAACCCTGGAAGAAAAAGCCCCCACTCACCCCCAACGGGCTTAACGATGCCACGCTGGACGAAGCGCAAATCCGGAAATGGTGGGACAAAACTCCTAACGCCAACGTTGCCGTCCGCACGGGAGTCGAGAACTTCGTCCTCGACCGCGATGGAACGAGCGAAAATACTTACGCCTTATTAGTCCAGCAACACGGCCGCTTCACCAATACCCTTCAGGCCACCACCCCCAACAAAGGAATCCATGATTTTTACCGTTATAAACCAGGCAACGGTATCAAAATCGGTACGCATGCCCCAGCACGTAAGGACTGGCCTGGCATCGATGTCCGCGGCGAAGGCGGCTACGTCCTCGTCCATCCCTCCATCATCGTCAACAAACAGGGTAAACGCGTCCGTTATGAGTGGGACTCGGCCAAGGAATTTCCAGAAGAGGAAGCCTTATCCGCCGCACCTTCCTGGTTGATTGACGCGATCCGCGAACGAGAAGAATCCTCCGAAAAGCCTAACCACAATGGTAATGGACACTTCATTCTCCCCGATAAGATTCGCCATAGCAACGGCGTGCACGAACAGCACGACGTGCTCTGTCAGTATATCGGTCAACTCATCTCCAGACACCTTTCCAAAGAAGAAGTGTATGAGTTAGCTTGGCACGCCAACATCACTCGTTGTGAGAAGCCAGGACCGGAAGAAGAGATTCATCAATACGTTGATTCTTTGTGGAAGAAAGACCAGAAAAAGGTGAAGGCCAACAGCACCCCACTCGCCCAAAAACGTGAACTCGTGCTCCCTGAGCCGCTCATGGTCGGTGACATCCTGGATGCCAAAGTTAAGCGACCGGAAGCATTAGTCGATCAACTGATGCCGCGGTATGGCCTAACGATGATTACCGGCGCACAGCGTTCCGGCAAAACTATCTTCGCTTCCCAGCTCGCCATATCCCTAGCTACCAACCAAGCGCTCTTTCAAAACTACCGCCTCAACACACATGGCCCGGTGATCTTCATCGAGCGCGATGATCCCGGTGCTACCGCCAGCTTCCAAGACATGTACATTCGAGCCAAAGTCCCCCGCGAAGCCATCATCGCCCACTACCCCAAAGACCGCATTCCCTGCCTGCTAGGCCACGCCTTCCTGGAATGGCTCGACATCATTGTGCCCAAACTCGGAGCCGTGCTGGTTGTCCTCGACAGCTACACCGCACTCCGACCCGAGCGCCAAGGCAGAAGCGATGTGGTCAAAGTGGACACTCAGGAAGTCGGCGAACTAGACGAACTCGCCAAACGTAGGGAGTATGCGATTCTCATGTTGCATCACGAATCCATCACAACCCGTTCCAATGCCAACCTCGACTGCTTCGACCGCGCCGCCGGCACTTATGGCCTCGGCGCCGCCACCGAATGCCAAATCGCCATCACCCGCTATCCGAAGCTGGGAATCGATGCCTTCGAACGTCTGCTGCGCTTCCGTTCCCGCCACATGCGTGAACACCAGCTCACCTTGCGCTACAACCCCTCCACCGGAATCTATGAACACGTCGTCGATGGCGCTGCCTCCCTCTATTACGAGTCCATTCAAACCATCCAACAGCATGTCCGTACGCCTGAATTCACTGCCGACGAACTCAAAGAACCACTCGGAATTTCTCGCAGTCAGGCGTTCGTCTGGATTACCAAGTTCCTGGCTGCCGGACTCGTCTGGAAACTCAAAAACGGCTCCTACCGTTTCGCTCCCCATATCGAACGGCTAAATGTAATACCACCAGTAACTTACAAAGAACAATGAACGTATGATCACAAACCGGACTGATCGGACAATGCGGATTCACCGGATTTTCCGTATAGGGGGGTCCACCGGACTACCCGGACTGGGGTTGAGTGTAGAGTCACAAACCGGACTACCCGGACCAGCTATCTCCTTTATTATCAATAAAAACAATCACAGAATAGTTATTAGGGGGTATGGGAATCCGGTTAGTCCCGGATATCCCCCAGTCCGGTTGTCCGGTCTCAGTCCGGTTTCAGGTAAAAGGAGCTTAAACTTCTATGTCCAAACGTCGTAAACCACTTTCCGATTCCCAACTCGGTGACTACGCTTACCTCAAAATGCTTGAGGACCCAATCAAACGTGAAGCCCCTTGCTGCCTCTGCGGTGCACCCGGCAATTTAATCGGTATCTGGGTCCCTTCTCCTGCCACCCGTAAACGCCTCGGCGAACCTCCCGGCAAAAATCGCATGATCGGCTATAAACTTTGCTCCACGTGCCACGACGATCCGTCCTCCACCGCCAGAATCGAAAACGCCATCCTCCACGATCTTCAAATTCACTGAAATTATTTTTTCGGGTATGAAGTCAAGACGCGCATCGCCGCCGCCCGCCCCCCGACAAGTCCCGCGCGCGCATCTACGCCCTAGTCCCGGGTCGTAGTCCATGGCAGCTTCCGATAAATGGCTATTATGTCAACTAGCTGTGACTGATTCCAAAGAACTTACGCGAGTATCACGCACGGATGTGGCGCGAACCACAAGCTGTTGTGGTGCGCGAGCACGCATTTCGGCACAAACCATGGCACAATGCCCTGGGCTGCACTGCGCATCCGACTGGCCTCTACCC
>JBPYDQ010000109.1:0-2203 GCA_051986135.1 Terriglobales bacterium
TGGGTTGCTTGAACGCAAATGATTCCGCCCCTTCGGGGCGGGGATTTTCAAGGCATACCGGGTCTATCGTCCGATGTACTCTGTTCTTGTTGGTGACAACAGCGCGAGAGCGAAGTTTTAACACAGCCCCCGCGCTGTCAAACATCGGCTCGATGAGCCCGGCCAGATTATCCCTCAGCACGGTTGCGTCCCCGCATTGCCGGCTTCTGTTTCACCTGGCAAGGGGAATTTTAGCGGAAAAGCAACCAAGGCTGTCAGGGGCAGACCAGAACCAAGCGGCCGTCTTTGCTCACAGTGGGCTGGAAGTCAAGCTACTATGCTCCACTTCCGGTCGAGGGGAAATATTTATCTTGACATTCCCCTCCCCAGAAACTCAGGTTAGGTACTCGGCGTTAGGACGAGCTGCATTCCTAGCTTCGCAGCTCTTTTTCGAAGTAGTTGGATCTGTTGGTTCTGATATCGCTGTTCGTAGTACTCCATGCCCTTGTCCACGAATTGTTCGCCATATTTGAGCATGCGGTAGACTAGGCGGGCGAGCCGGTGTGCCATGGCAGTGATGGCCTTCGGGGCACCTAACCTGGTTCGCAAGCGGCGGTACTGGGCCCCTAAATAGCTCTTGCTTCGCAGGAGACTGTTCGCACCCATGCGTAATGCGGTGGCGGCACGGTTGACGACATGCCGAGTGCCACGGCGCAATACTTTGTCTCCGGTTATACGGTTGTCAGGGCAGAGTCCCAGCCAGGAGGCGAAGTTGGCCTCGGTTTTCCATCTCCCCATGTCCAACCCTATTTCACTGATAATCGTTTGGCTTCCCATAACATCGATACCGTCAATGCGCGTCAGGTCCACACCAGTGATGCGCTCAAGTTCACTGCTGAGATCAAACTGAGGAGCATTCTTAGCGGCGGGCTTGGTTTTTTTCTCCTTGGCCTTACCTTGCGCGGATTGTCGCAGAGGATTACGGAGATGATCGGCAAAACTGGCCAAGTGCTTCTGCAGCTGCTGATCACACTCGCTGATTCTCCGTTGGTAGGTATCGTACATCTCCATTTCCTGCTGCAAGATGAAGATGAGTTCAGGGCGCCAATTTCCCTCCAGGCTCTTGGCAATCTCTCCTTCACTCGCCTTCACTCGTGGATCTCGGAATTTGGCCAGCTTCAGCCCGTCGCGCTCGCCTGCGATAATCGCACGCAGGATCCTCTGTCCGGTGAGCCCGCTGATATCACTGATCACGTTAGCCAGCTGCAGGTTCATCTGGGTTAAGGCTTTCTGCATCCGGTTGATGCAGGTGGCTGCCCCGGTGACGTGTTCGGCCCTTTGCCGCCAGTAGGTGCGCAGTGTGCGGATCTCCGATGCGGGTTGGAAGGAGTTGTTCAGTAGCCCGTAGGTATGTAGCTTCAGCAACCACTGACTCTCCTGTACATCGCTCTTGCGTCCTGGCAGGTTTTTGGTGTGACGCGCATTGACCAGGAATACTTCAAAACCCCGCTCTTCCAAAATATCGTAAAGCGGAATGGAATAGACGCCTGTGCATTGCATCGCGACCGTCTTTACGCCGCAGCTCTTTAGCCAGTCAGCCAAACGGTATAGGTCGGCAGTAAAACACTCGAATCTCCGCACCGGTTGTGGGTCCCGATCTGGCCGGACCGCCACGTAGTGGGCCTGATTGCCAACGTCGATCCCGGCCGCATTGGGATGAATTACTTCTAACCCTGGGTCGGCGGATTGTAGTCGTCGCGCTAATTCTTTCCGTTCTTTGCGGGTCCAGACCTTCTTTTCTGCTGCCATTAGTTCTCCTGTTGAATCAATTAGGATCGGTTCGGCCCGGTGACGAAAGGTTTAGAAAATCTCCCCAACGGGGTCAAAGAGGTGATCGTAACGACCACATTTGCCACCAGACCAGTGATCGCCAGTACCGGAGCCATGCTTTTATCCGGGCAAGAAGCACCAAAGGGAAGTCGGCTTTAGCTTGCCGAACTCGATCTTCTGTCAGATTGGCATATGGGAAAACCTGGCGGCAAGTTTCTGGCACCAGGGACATCGCCGTAGGCGTGGTCGACTGCTTTTATAGATCGGCGATGGCGCCAGGGAGTTGGGGAAAAATCTCTTAAGTCGAGAGCCATGAAGCCCGGGGCAGGGGCAAAACCTCCGACCTCGATTTGCATGTTCGTGCTGCTTCGGTTTGGGTTAACGTGACGGAAGG
>JBPYDQ010000110.1:0-10107 GCA_051986135.1 Terriglobales bacterium
GTGGCAAGGTCACGATAGACATTCCTTCGCCCAAGACTGCAGGGTCGCGTCTCGCGGGGTTCTCGGCGGCCTCCATCACGAATACCGCTGGCAAAGGATCGCCGCGTGAAGGACGGGAAGAGCTCAGAGGACACTGCGCTTTGATTGCTCTCCAATTTCTAATACCTGTACCGACGGGAAGGCCGGTGCCTTTCGCTTGTGGCGAGACGAACGGTTTGGGGTAAGAAGTCGTTGGTTCCTAATCTGACCCAGGTTCATCTCCAGCACGAGCTTGAATCCAACAATTACGGCGTCTTTCTGTCAGACAACGATCTATCTATAAAGGTTAAGCGGATGGTTTATCTCTCGGGTCGGTCAGACTTCAAAACTCGGCGCAATAATTGCGCAGCACAGCTGCCGAGGATATTCTTTGTCCATTTCCGGCCAACGAGCTTTGCTGCGCAAGAACACGACAGGGTCGTCGGCTTCCTGGCCGGCTTTGTGTCTCAGAGTGATCCGAGTCAGGCGTACATCCATTTTGTCGCCATCCATCCCGATCATAGAAAACGCGGTTTCGGACGCTAACTCTACACCGCATTCTTCGAGACTGTGCGACGCCTTGGCTGTGCCACGGTCCGTTGCATTACATCGCCTGTGAACACCGGGTCAATCGCGTTTCACACGCGGATGGGCTTTCAAATTGAAGGCGTTACCAGGGAACATCAAGGCGTGCCTTGCACGCTCAACTACGAACTGAACGGGCAACACCGAGTGCTGTTCGTGAAAAAGCTTAGACTGACGGCTCACCTTTGGAAGTTTGGAGATCGTGCGATGTAAGACTTCAAGGGCGCAGTTCCCGTGAGTTGATTTGTTTTTACGAGGCCCATTTCGAATTCCCGCGAACGGGGCTGTGCAAATCTGTTCGACCCAACTTGGGGTTTTGCGCGACTTCCGAAATCAAATGGGAGGAAAATCGTGAGGGGGTGAGAGACGTGGCCCGGCCTGTCACCGTTCGCCTTCGGCCGAACCCAGGACAGAGAAAACGGTGAAAACCTGTGCCGTCCTCACCCCCGAGACTAGGGCAAAGTTTAGACCAAGTTATAGCGCCGGTTCAAGAGCCTCAAATTCGACCTTGGGAATTGCGTCGAAAGCTTTCCTTTCGGTGCAGGTGCGACCCGTTGACTATTCAAGGCTGCCATCGATCGCTTGCTCGCTGCAAACCGAGGCGACGGCAGCTGAACCTATTTCCATTGTTGGAGGCTTTCCTCAGAGGCTTCCATCAGCGCCCTGAATCGGGCAGCCGTGACCACTTCGGAGATAACCTGGGTCACCCGTTCGGGATGGTCGAGATGGATCCAGTGTCCGCTGTTGCTCACCACCAAATGTCGCCCGCGTGAAGAAAGCCGCGCTAGGTCGCGTTGCCAGTCGGTGTACGATGCCGCATGATGGTCTTTCGAAAGCACGACCAGAGGCAAATCCCCAAGCGAGCTCACCGCTGCCTGGGCAGCACTGAGCGGCAGCGCGGCAACGTGCCGTCCCAGGCTCATGAAATTCTTTGGCTGCGACCACAACGCGCGCACAATTGGAAGGATCGGTGCGGGCAACTTGCGAATCTCCCCCGCAATCCGTTGTACCGCTGCGGCCGTGTCGGCGCCGAACGTGCTCGCCGCCGCCTGTCCCAGCCTGGGTGAACCCCGCGCCAGCCGCGCGAGGCAAAACCGGACAAAACCCAATCGTGCAAGCCACGCTGCAATCCAAGCGTATCGCAGGCCCGCTTCGATCATGCGCAACTGCTCCGGCGTCGGATGCTCCCATTCGGCGGGGTGAACTGAATCCACCAGCACCATGCCAACGACCTCATTGCGATACATGTTCGCGAACGCCCGGTTCACATATCCGCCAAAAGAGTGCCCAACGAGAACGTATGGCCCGGGCAAGCCTATGGCATCCAGCAGCGTGTGTAACTCCTGCGCGATCTGCTGCGCCGTGCGCGGCTCGTGAGCCGGATCGCTCCAGCCGTGTCCGGCGCGGTCATAGCTTATCGCACGAGTGAACTGCGCCACGTGCGGCTGCACCAGCGTCCAACTCAAGCAGGACGCGCCCATACCCGATTCGAAAACCACAGCCGGTGTGCCTTTTCCGGTTACGTGGATGTGCATCCGCCTCGCGTTGACTCGTACGAGGCGTCCGGGGGGCGGAAAGCGCCAGCGGTCCCGCCACGTCCCGATTGCCTGGTAGATGGCACCCGCGACCACCGGCAGGGCGAGCGTGACGAGGAAAGCCGCGAGAATAATAGATGTTGTTCGCACGGGGTACCCTGAGCATCTGAGATACACTGCCTAGCGGTCTTCCTAGCGGATCACTCCCGACCAGAACTCATTTTCCCTTCTCCAGACCGACTGCAGGATGCTCTCAAGTGCACTTTAATCAGTTCGATTTCACGAGGCAACCGCTCTCTTCTCATTCCGAAAAGCTCAGGCAAGCAAGAAGGAGGTGGACTGACCTTCTCACTGGCGGGTGGTAGAATAATCTCTACGATGTCCGAGCTTGCGGCCAAGACGTGCGTTCCTTGCCGTGGAGGCGTGCCCCCGCTCAAGGGTGAGGATCTCTCCCAACTTCAAAAGCAGGTCGATGGGTGGAACATCATCGAAGAACACCACATCATGAAGACCTTCGAGTTTCCCGACTTTCGCGGAGCCCTCACGTTCGTAAACCGCGTAGGCGAACTTGCGGAGGAGCAGGGGCATCATCCAGACATCTCTTTCACCTGGGGAAAAGTAGAGATCACGACCTGGACGCACAAGATCAATGGTCTGACGGAGAGCGATTTCATCTTGGCAGCCAAAATCGACCACCTCTACAAACGCTGAACTCCACGATCTGCGTCAACGCGCCTATGGCCGCCACGCGTTCCCTCTTTTTTGTCCAATCCTAGAAGCCCGCTGTGCCGACTGTAGACTAGCTCCGCGCGGAAGGCTAGACCAGAAGAATCAGGCTCTTGTTGAAAAGGAGATGGCGCGAGGAGGGAGCTATGAACGTAGAAAAAATCTCCGCGATCACGATCAAAGTCAATGATATGGCAAGATCAATGCATTTCTATAACAGGCTGCTAGGCCTGAAGGTTCTCTACGGCGATGAAAACGCTTGCTTTTCTTCCCTTCAAACACTCGGCACAAAGATAAGATTCTGAACCTAGATGTAGATCGGTTTTGGGCTCATATGAAAGAAAAAGAGTTCGGTCCCGCGACGCCACGAGATGCAGAATGGGGTGCGAGGTACTTCCATCTACACGATCCAGACGGCCACGAACTGTCATTTGCCCAACCAATCCGCTAAGGCTGCCAGGTTCGTTTCTATTGGACGAATTGTTGAAACCCGAGCGCCAGGAAATTACCTGGGCTTCTTAAAAGTCGAGCACAAGCAGATCTGATTGGGAGCGCATGAGCGGAACAAAGGGACGGGCTGTAATCTGTCGTCGAAACGTGGGATCCCACCGTCCGGGAATGCTGGTGCCACAAGATGGGCAGCAACCCTGAGGGGTGAGATGGTAACTCGTGATGAGATACCCGTTACGCTCGATGAGAAGTTGCCGACACTGCGGGCATCGGGTGTTCTCCCAGTCGCCGACGATGCCTGGCAAGTTCCCGGCATAGGCGTAACGCAAGCCTGCCCTCTTGCCGATCTCTGCTGCCCGCATCAGCGTCTCCGCGCTGGTGTTCTCTGGATCGGTCATTTTGTAGTCTTTGTGAAACGCAGTCACATGCCAAGGAATATCCGGCGACACGCTCGCCAAGAACCCTGCAAGCCGAGTTAGTTCGTCATCGGAGTCGTTGAACCCGGGAATCACCAGTGTAACGATCTCTAGCCAGAAGCCCATCTCGTGCAACTGTCGAATGGTATCCAGGATGGGCTGTAAGCGGCCGCCGAGCTGTCGATAGTGGCGGTCATCAAAACTCTTTAAATCAACCTTGTAAAGATCCACCCACGGTCGTACGTATTCGAGAACCTGCGTGGTGCCGTTTCCGTTGGAAACAAAGCCGGTCAGCAATCCAGCCGCACGCGCTTCTTTAAAAACGGCCATGGCCCATTCACTGGTGATCAGTGGCTCATTATACGTGCTGACGATGACCCTGCCTCCCTGGCGGACAGCATCGAGAACAAGGTTTGCGGGCGTAACATGCATCGGGCCGACAGCGGCGGCGGGATCGCGCAGGGCTTGCGAGGTCACCCAATTCTGGCAATAGGCGCAGTGCAGATCACAACCGAGCATGCCAAAGCTGTAAGCCAGTGCCCCAGGATGAGCATGGAAGAAGGGTTTTTTCTCTATCGGGTCGCATTGGATGCCGCCGACATAACCCCAGGGCACAAACAGGGTTCCGCCCTGGTTGTAGCGAACCTTGCAAACCCCAGGCTGGCCGTCTGGGATCTTACAACAGTGCCCGCAGGCAAAACATCGCACCCAGTTGCGGTCGAGCGTTTCGTAAAGTTCGCCCTCGCGAACGTTTTCATGAATGATTCCGCGCAGTGTACTCATACGTGCAAAGCGTAGTGCCGAGGCGGACCGTCAGCTACTCACCTTCTGATATTTGTCGCGTTGAAACTTACCAGCGTCAACGTAATTCTTGTTGATCTCGATGTACGCGTGCCACTTCTCCGCCAGATCATCCAGCGGGAAAATTGCTGTCACCGGACAGACCGGAACACAGGCACCGCAATCAATGCACTCAGTAGGATCGATGTACAGTTGAGGCACTTCATCGAACGTCGGTCGGCCATCGTCATAAGTGCGGCCCTTTGCCGGATGGATACAATCCACCGGGCACACGTCCACGCAAGCAGTATCTTTGGTTCCGATACAGGGTTCGGCGATGATGTAGGCCACGGGTCGCCTCCTTGCGTTGGCCGTATCAGCCTTCGAACGGTCTGGATCGCGCTCAAACTGATAGGCTATCATCCTCTAGTTTACGCCCATTCTTTGGCTTCCCATAAAGACGCATCTCTTGCCGGTCTCTGAGCCCAGCTCTTCGTGCAATGCGTACTGATAGGATAAGCACGGAGAGATAGTGCAAAGGAATGCGGCCTGCAATGTGCAGAATTTCTGACAAATCTCGGGTCACGGCGGGTTGTACACCTCATTTTGTCTGGCCTAGCGCTGAATCTGCGTTGTTTTCGGAGGTCAACGAAACCGGAGGCATCGACGATTGTTGTCGAAATATCGCCATTTCACCAATAACCCTAAGCGACGTGTTTATGCGATGAGTTGTAGACAGCACGGTCGGCTTGTTCGTCTATGCAGTTTCGCGCCCAACTGGTAAAACGAACGGACCTCAGGCTCTGGACGCCGTTGCGCTACATCAGCTCTTCAATGAACGAGCGGGCCACATCGGGAGGCACTCTGGGGTCACGATGGACCAGAGGTCCTTCGTTCAACACGGGCTCGGCGCCGTGCAGTGTGGGAACGTCGGTGCGCTCGAAGAACTTCCCGATGAAAATCTCGTCGCCCCAAAGCAACGATTTTTCCATCGCGGCGGTCCAGTCTGCCGGGTCGTAAGCGGAGTCGTCTTCGAGCTTCTTCACGCGCGGACGATACCACTGATATGTATTGTCGTGATTGTAGGTGACGCAAGGACTGAAGACATCCAAGAACGAGAAGCCGGGATGCTCGATACCTTGCTTGATCAGCTCGGTGAGATGTTTTTGCTCGCCGCTGTAGCCGCGCGCGACGAACGTGGCGCCCGCGGCTAGTGCGAGGGAAATGGGGTTAACCGGAGCTTCGATGTTGCCGAATGGCATGCTCTTGGTCTTCATACCGACGCGGCTGGTCGGCGACGTTTGGCCCGTGGTGAGGCCGTAGATCTGGTTGTCCATGACGATGTAGAGCAGGTCCACATTGCGACGCATCGAGTGGATGAAATGGTTCCCGCCGATCCCGAACCCGTCACCGTCGCCGCCCGTCACCAGCACAGTCAGCTCATGGTTGGCCAGCTTGAGGCCGGTAGCCACAGCCAGCGCCCGGCCATGCAGGGTGTGCATGCCATAGGTGTTGACGTAGCCGGGGAGATTGGAGGAACAGCCAATGCCGCTGATGGTGACCACGTTATGTGTAGGGATCTTCAGCTCGACCAGGGCCTTTTGAAGGGCCGCGAGCACGCCGAAGTCGCCGCAGCCGGGGCACCAGTCGGGATCGACCTTGCCTTTCAGTTCGGCAATGGTAAGTTGAGTGGCACGCTGTACGCTGGTTGCCATCGGAGTCTGCTCCTCAGACCATAATTTCGTGCATGGGAACGGAGAGTTTCGTGTTCCCAGCGAGTTGTTCTTTCACTGCCTCCACGATGTGGTGCGGCATGAAGGGCTCACCATCGTATTTGCGGATGTGACCGTTCGGCACAAAGCTGGTTTCGCTGCGCAGGTAGCGCGCGAACTGGCCGCTGTAGTTGTTCTCCACGATGACGGTGAGCCGTGAGTCTCGCAGAATTTCGATAATGTCCTCGCCATGCAGCGGCACGAGCCAGCGGATCGGGAGCTGATTGGCAGAGATTCCCTGTTCGTTGAGGATCTCACAAGCTTCCTCGATAACTCCCTTTGTGGACCCCCAGCCGATCAAGGTCACGTCCGCATCACGCGGGCCCAACAGTGCGGGGGGCGGAACAGCCGCCTCGATGCCAGCCACTTTGCGCATACGCTTTTCCATCATGGCTCGCCGCTTGACCGGGTTAGTGAATTCATCGCTGATCAAAACGCCGTCTTCCATGTGTTCGTCGGTAGCAACCGTGTGGATATGTCCAAGAACCCCGGGAACGGCGCGCGGCGAGATTCCGCTGTCGGTGATCTTATAGCGCTTGTATCCCTCGTTCGCGGCATCTGCGGAAGACGCACCGTTGGTTTTGGTGATGAGCTCGCCGCGGTCAATGGGAGGGCTGAAATCCAGATCCTTCGGATGGACGCTGAGCCGACCTTCCGACAATAGCAAATCACAAAGCACGAGGCCCGGGCACTGGAATCGGTCGGCAAGGTTGAAGATCTCCGGGATCAGCTTGAAGCAATCACCGATGTCCTGCGGAGCCGCGATCACTCGCGGATAATCGCCAAAGGCCGCGCCGAGCATCTGCCAAAGGTCGCCCTGCTCGGTCTTCGTTGGAACGCCTGTAGACGGGCCGGCTCGCTGGCAGTTGATCACCACCACCGGAGTTTCGATCATAGCGGACATACCCAGGCCCTCGCTCATCAAGGCGAATCCGCCGCCCGATGTAGCGCACATGGCCCGGACACCGGCATGAGCCGCTCCGATCGCCATGTTGATCACGCCAATCTCGTCTTCCACTTGACGCACCATGATGCCCGCTTTGCGCGCGTGCGCCGCCATCCAGTGCAGCACGCCCGTCGAAGGGCTCATGGGATAGGCGCAGTAGAATTTCACGCCAGCTGCCGCTCCGCCCATGGCCATCGCGATGTTGCCGCTCAGAATCGCGTAGCGATTCTCCGTCTTGGGTACCGGATTCGGAAAGTCAGTAAAATGAGCCGCAGCATAATCGTAGCCCGCCCGCGCGACCTCAACGTTCTCCGCCACGACGGCTTCGCCTTTTTTCTTGAACTGTTCTCGAAGAACGTCCTCCAATGCCTGGAAACCGATACCCAGCATGTGAAGGCCGGCCCCGATCGCCAGCGTGTTCTGCGCGACCTTGTTTCGCGTTATGTCGGCCAACTCGGAAACCGGAAGCGGACAAAGCTGCACCCCGTCGGCAGCAGGGCCTGGCTTAATCGTGTCGGCGTTATAAATACAGGCTGCGCCGGCAGTGAGCAGCTGCAGGTGGCGATCCATGGTGTCCTGATTCAAGGGAATCAGCAGGTCGATCCGATCACCCATATTGGTGACCTTTTCGGTGCCAGTACGGATGGTTAATAAAGTGTGGCCGCCTCGGATGATAGATTGGTAGGCATTGTAGGCATTCAAGTGGAGGCCCCGGCGGCTGAAGATCTTCGCGAAAATGTCGCCCGGCGTGGCAACCCCCTGACCGGCCGCACCTCCGATACCAATAGCGAAGGTTTGCTTCATGACGCCCTCTCTAACTGAGTGCCGGCCGTTCCACTGTGTCCCAGCGCTCGGGCCGGGCCCAAATGAAAGTTTGTATCTCTGCGGGGAGACTCCTCCTCCAAATAATCCGCTAGTTTTTCCAGTTCAGCCGGAGTATACACCCAATTCTCGCGAATGTCGGCGCGGTCGCGCTGTCGCGTTCGGACGAATTTCGGACGCTTGGCTCGATGTGGCCACCGTGCTCCAGAAACAGGGTTGTGGGAGGCGAAAGGATGTTCTGGGCGCATCGTCGGCAACCCGGAAACAATCCTGAAAGTCACAAATTAAGCGGTCAAGTCCTGCTAAACGACGTTCCAGGTAACTTGAGCGTACTCAGAATCGAGCTCCAACTAATTTTTATGTGGTCCATCGTGCCGCTAGTGGGCTTTGCGGCTTGGGCGTGGATCACCCTGCACGTTTGTCCCTACCAAAAACTCCGTAGACGCTGAAATCATTGCATTTGAAGCCTTGATGTGTAAACTCTCCGAACCCGCTCAACAAAGATGCACCCGTCGGCCGAGCGATCGAGCCTCCGGGGCTTGGCCGGGTGATCGAAATTCCCCAGGTCGGCGGACTGCAGCATCTTTACACACGGAAAGCTGCCTGAACGGAGACGATATTGGAAACGGTCTCCCGAGAATGTCAAGGTAGCCGTGTGTTCGGGTTTTTTTCACCCGACGCTGATAAACTGGTCTTGTGCTGCCACGCATTCGCCCGATGCGGCTCCGCCTAGTCAAAGAGCCGTTCGATCATCCCGACTACATCTTCGAACTGAAACACGACGGCTTCCGCGCAATTGCCTACATCGACAGCGGCGAGTGCCGTCTGGCCTCACGCAACCCTAGAAGCCTACAGTTCAAGTTCTTGCGTGCATCGCTTGGGACGCTACCCGTATCGGGTGCGATTTTGGACGGCGAAATCGTTGTGTTGGATACCAAAGGCGTGAGCCAGTTTAACGCTCTTATGACGACGAAGGGCCGAGATGCTGCGGTCTTCTACGCATTCGACCTAATCTGGCTAAACGGTGCCGACCTGCGAAGTTCACCTCTCGTGGAGCGAAAGGCGCAGTTGTGCAAATTGGTGAGCGGAAGCCGATGCCCACGGCTGCTGTACGCGCAGCATATTGAGGGCGCAGGAAAGCAGTTCTTTCACGAGATCTGTCGCCGTGATCTGGAAGGCGTGGTGGGAAAACGCAAGAATGGGCTATACCGAGAGGATAGGCCCGACTGGGTGAAGATCAAAAATAGTTCGTATTCGCAGGCCGAAGAAAGGCAAGAATTGTCGCGGACTAGTCTGACGCCACAGCGTAAGCCTGACCGCCAGAAATCCACTCGCCGTTGATGCGAATCGCCACTTGCGCAGTCTTCAGCGGTTTTGTAACACCTCGCCAACTCAGTAAGCGAGGCGCAATCGATGCCTGTGAAGCATTTATTGACGCGAGCTTCGCACCCGCAAAAAAGGGGCGCGCAAGGTCGGAAAAACGAAGCGTGGCAAGGGAACAAAGATCATGGCGGTGGTTCAACTTAAGGCCGGAATGGAGGGGTGGGCGGAAGTTGCGATCAGGGTTTCAGGTAGGAGCAACAGCCCTCCGTGGTGGTTGACAGAATCATACCATCGCCGGAGGCCGCACGCCCTTCTCCCCTCATGCGGCCCCCAACTCGTGCAAGGAGATCGGGGTTGGCTTGCCGAGGATACACCCGGAGCCGAGGAGAGGTACACAGTCGATCCTGACTGGCTGAAATTTGACAAACTCCAAAAATTAAGCCCTCGGGGTCGGGGTTAAGTCCCGTAGTTCCGAGAGCCATATCGGGGGAAATTTGACATTCCCCCCGAGATTGAAAAGTTTTTGGGACCGGGCGAAAGCGGCTTAAGCGGCTTTGTCCACCTGCTCGGTCGAAACCCGGCGTAATACAAGGTAGAACGGTAATCCCGGTGCCCGGCATACTGTTGGACCATCACAAGCGGCACGCCGCGCTGGACGAGGTGAGGCACCCCGGTATGTTTCAGGGTGTGGGTCCGGGCCTGCCCTCGGCGATCCCGGCCTTGAGCGCGGCATT
>JBPYDQ010000111.1:0-2704 GCA_051986135.1 Terriglobales bacterium
GACGCCGCGCTCTCCCTGGCAACGAGCGTACGTGGAACGGGTGATTGGCTCCATTCGGCGGGAATGTCTCGACCATGTGATCGTGTTCGATGAAGGCTCGCTGCGCCGAATCCTTGCTTCTTATTTCCATCGGTCCAGAACGCACCTGTCGCTGAGCAAAGACTCGCCGGAGCCACGCCCGATGCAAGCACCCGACATGGGTCCGGTCGTGGTGATATCTCAGGTGGGTGGCTTGCACCATCGCTAGGAACGACGGGCCGCCTGAAACAGCCAAGATCCGCGCGTGGTTCTGCAGTTCTACTCGATCCTCTGACATCAGTGTCTGACCTGCGCGCAGGCACGCTTGTTTACCATCGATTCTGCCAAGCTCGTTCACGAACGCAAACAGTCTTCTCAACCGGTTGCGAGATCCGAATCTTGCGGAGCGGCAGCGTGCACCAGAACCCGGATGACATTTCCGTCGGCCACAAGCCTTCGGCCCGCGTTCGTGAGCAATTTCCCTATTGTCGCCGCTCACTCGTGATCTAGGAGAATTGAGAATTGGGGAATTTGATTTCGTCTTACGCCATTTTCATCAATCTAAGCAACGCTTCAAATCGCGGATCTGACCGAAGGCTATCCAGCCTTGGATCTCCCATAACAACGAAGCTGAACCAGGGACATCGCTCTTTGGCTGCCCTTTCAAACCAGTCCAGAGCCACTTCGCGCATGCCCAAAGCGATGTACACAAGCCCGACTGAGTATTTGTCCACATGTCGCGTTTGAGATTGCTCAACCAAGTTCTGAAGAATCTCGCGTGCCTTTTGCGGATGCCCCGCCCTGGCATAGACATGCGCAAGAGGGCCCGCCGCCAGGGCCTCTCCGTCCAACAACTGCACCGCCTTTTCAAACTGCGCCGTCGCTTCTTCGTAGCGAGACTCCTGCTCATAAGCCTGTCCTAGGTGCATCCTCAGCAACGGATAGTCAGGCACAATGTCGATGGCTTTGAGGCACACCTGAATTGCATCTGTGTATCTGCGACTCATCAGGAAGTTGTAAGCCGCGCCATGTGCGATAACGGAGGATAGGGGTTCTAGTTCGAAAGCCTTGGCGATCCAACGATCGGCTTCCTCGTACCGACCGCGAGCCACAAGTGTCATGGCATACCAATACGGCGCCAGCCAATACCTCCCATCACGTTCAAGCGCATACTCAAATTCTTGATCCGAATTTTCCCAATCCCAGTCTGCAAACGCTCGCACAAAGGCCATTGAGGTGTGAGCTTCGGCCAAATCAGGATCGAGAGCCACTGCAGCGGCCGCAGCAGCCTTCGCCCTTGCCCATGCGTCTTTCGGAGCAATCGCACCTAACGAGCACAGGTGGCTGTAGCAGTCCGCCAAACCTGAATACGCCAACGCGTAGCTGGCGTCGTTCTCGATTGCTTGTTGAAAATATCGATACCCCTTTCGTATGTCCTGCGGTGTTCTCCTATTCCAGCAGTAGCGGCCTCGCAGATAAGACTGATAGGCCTCACTGTTTTCTGTGAAGCGTTTAGCGCCACTTTCGCTCTCTTTACCGTTTAGCTGCACACGGAGGCTTTCGGATATCTTCTTCGCAATCTCTTCTTCCACTTCATACAGATCGGAAAGTCTACGGTTGTAGCGCTCTCCCCACAACTGTGCTCCCTGTGTCACATCGATCAATTCGGCGCTGACAACAAGTGCGCCATCGCGCTGAGTAACCGTTCCTGCAAGCACAGCCTCAACCTCGAGTTCGCGACCGACCGCCTGAGGGTTCGTAGCTTTTCTTCGGTGGCGGAAGACTGTGCTTCGCGGCGTCACTCGAAGCCCGGACAGCTTGGACAGGCTGTTGATAATGTTTTCGGTAATTCCATCGCTGAGATAGTCGACCTCTGGGTCTTGGCGGGTATTCTCAAGCGGGAGTACGGCAATCGAGCTGAAACGCTTGCTTCGCATGAACGAAGTTGGCATCAAGCGTTTGCAGTTTGTTTCTCCCGCCCTCAGCGCTATTTTGTGGTCACTGGTCTCCACTTTTCCGAGCAGTCGGTATCCTCGTCGGGACACGGTTTCAACATATCGCGGCCGATTGGCCGTATCGCCCAAGGCTTCACGCAATCTCTGGATCGCGGCATTGATGCTCGGCGCAAACTGAACAAATGTGTCGTTGGGCCAAAGTCTCTGGCGGATTTCCTCGCGCAGCACCACATCGCCCGGTTTCTCCAACAGCATGAGAAGAATCTGAAAAGGTTGCTCCTGAAGCAAGATCCTCCGCCCATTCTTATTCAGTTCACCGGCGCGAACATCGAGCTCAAACGGTCCGAATCGAACAAACCGAGCGGGCGAATCAGTTCGCTTGACTGGAGACTCTTCACTCATTGCAAAGAAACCGCACATGGTTTTCGGCAGTCTACCATCCTCGCTTACCTTAACTCCTGATTATTGTGCGACTTGCAGGCATAGTACCTCGTTATCGGGATTTAATCCAAAAATAAGTAGTTTGCCAAAGGCCCGAGGCGCAGAATTGGCGGCTTGTAGATCGTATCGTTGGCAGTTTGGAGGGGAACGATGGGTCACCACCCAGTTGAAGACCTACGGAAGTCGGTTCGAGGCGCGGTGCTGTGCCCGGGCGAATCGGGCTATGACGAAGCTCGAACGATTCCGAACGCGATGATTGATCGTCGACCAGCGATCATCGCCCGGTGTGC
>JBPYDQ010000112.1:0-5465 GCA_051986135.1 Terriglobales bacterium
TGCCTCGAATCGCAATTTGGCTCACAGAGCTGCTGCTAGACGGCCTCCGGTCAGAAAATCTGAGGCCTCTCTGATCGCTAAGTCTTGGGGAGCAGAGTGGGGAGCAAAAATATCCCCGAATAAGGGGCGCCTAAGAAAATGACTGAGAACAACGAGTAGGAATTACGTGAGTTTGTACGGTTGAAGCATCACTCATATGGACTGAAAAATCAACACCTTGGGTAATTTTCGTTTTTCTTTGCTTCGGGACCAGGGGTCGGAGGCTCAAATCCTTTCCCCACCGGGCCTATTTCTTTCTTGGTGAACACTGCGTGCTGCTGAAAGTCGTCATCGCACCTCGTATCCAGTCAGTGCTTGGGATGTCGCAACGCGCGTGTCACGGTGTGTCGTGGCTGTGCCATGTGTTGCGTTCAAATCAAATGCAAGTCCAAGAATTCGCACTGCTGTGCGAAGTTGCTTCCGTGTGGGCTGGTTGCCGGCAAGTCGTTGATGTCAGTGGCCATTGTAGTGGAGAACTCCTTTAGGTCGCCAGGTGAGAAATCGCTTAGAAAATTCACTACCGTGCAAGGCCTTTTCGGAAGAGGATCAACCCCTCCCACAACTTCAACAAGTTTCAGACCTGCTATCTTCGATCCTCTGTCAGCTCTGGTTTCTTGGGTTGACCCGCGGTAGCGTCGGCCACGCACCGTGAAGTCATATCAATAAAACTTCGACTTGCGCTTTCGAAAAAGTCTCACAAGTTCCCTCCATTCAAAGCCCGCACGGAAGCAACTCGCGTATCCCCACGGCATGACCGTGAGGGACCGGTAAATGATGGCCCATCACCAACTTTCAGGTTGACCGAGAGGCCCCCCAGCGGGAACATGTTTCCTGTCAGCGACAGCCTCTCGAGTAGCGGTCAGAAGGCGCGAAAGCGTAGATCGGGGAATTTTCTTGACCAAGGGATTGATCAACCAAGCGAATATTGGGGGAATCGTTCGACTCAGTCCGACAGATTCAACCTGGACATATGTGCCTCCGTCCTTCTCTTCAATGCGCCAGTAGTTGTCCAGACGCCACAAGTACCCATGGTCATTTCCTACAGGGAGTTCGCGTTCATTCGGCCTGTCAGGGTTGTCGACCTCGGCAATCCGCGTCGAATACGATTGGCCAAGCGCTCGCGTGGAACCGAGCATCGTGTAGTGCACATCGAAGTTCGCGTTGATCACAACGGTTACGATCGACTTCTGATAGAACTGCAGAAAGATCTTGAGCTCGTTCCCATTGTGTTCCAGCAGCTTCGAGCGCCGGACGTCCGGCTTATACACGACCTTGTGGTTGTCGTAGTCCTGAAGCACGCAGAGCACTTGGGAGAGGGTAGCACCAGGCACGAACATCACGGCGACCCAGTGATGGACGAGACCGCCACGAATTGGAACGGAGTGGCCGTTTTCTTTTGTATGGAGTTGTTCAATGTAGAGCTGGCCCTGCCGCAGCTTCGCGTATGATTCTTGCTGGGAAGGATCGGGAAGACTATCGATGACGAGGAAACGACCATTGCGCAAATCATCGGCATGTTGGATTTCCGTGGCGCGAATGTAACGTTCGAACGCGGCCGTAGTATTCGCTTTCAACTCCGTCGCTTGTGCTGAAGTCGCAAGTACACCGATTACGAGACAAGAAAGTAGGGACCGCGCCCACCAGTGTCCAGTCAACGGATTCGAGAGTAAAGCTGTAGAGTCATAAGCCGCCATGAAGTATCTTGTACCCTGCACTCGTCCCGGGAACCTCCGCACTCTTAGATTGACCACCGCCCGGAGCAGGTTTCCGCCAAATTCACGGAATGTTCATTTTGCGGTAACCGTCCTTTAATACTCCCAGATAACCTCCAACACCGACTTCCAGAACCTTACATCCTGACCGGCGTTCTCGATACGCTGGGCCGGACTTTGCCGTTTATGACATTTCCGACTGCCGCCACCCGGTCCTGAAGGGCGAAATGCAGTTGCCAGGCAGCTCGGGTCACATGGGCGCGCTCGCCCCGGACGGCCTGACGTACTACCTCACCCAGAACGAGAATCTTGCAGGCACTGGCACCGGCTCCCTGTTCATTGTGGATCTCACCGATCCGTCCAATCTGCTGGAGCTCCCTACTTGGCAGTTCCTGGCCGACGGTCAGCCACACGGGCTAGAGCTCAACCCGGCGGGCTTCGCGCCCGGTCTGGCCGAAGGGACACGGGTATATGCGGGGCAGCCCGGCAGCGCCAGCGACGGTCCAGACGGGCTGGTGATCGAGGACGTCAGCGACTATCAGTTCCGTCTCCCCAATCCGCAGATACGGATCATCAGCAAGCTCTTCTGGACGGACCAGGGGGAAGCTGAGGCCATGATTCCCGTGAAGATCAACGGGCACCCGTATCTCATCAGCACGGACGAGGGCGGCGGCGCGGAAGGCCCGGGGGGTCTTGCGGGCGCATGTGCCCGGGGGCAGGCCCTGTTTGGTTATCCGCAAATCATCGACGTCAGCGACAAGATGAATCCTCAGATCATCGCCCACCTGAGGTTGGAAGTGAGCGACCCCGCTAATTGTTTACAGGTAGCAAATAGCACACCGCCTGATCTCCCCAGAAGCCTGCCTGGGACGAACATCCCGACACAGTCGGGGACGATCAACTACAGCGAAGAAAGATGTGTCTCTGATAATCCCAACGATGCAAGGATGATGGTTTGCAGTTTTCAGAATGCAGGCTTGCGCGTCTTCGACATACGCGATCCACAACATGCCAAAGAGATTGCCTACTGGAAGCCCGGGGCTGTACGGACGGAGGTCCGTCCCTCATCCGGTAGCTGGAAACCGAGCGCCGATCGAACCGTGGATAAGATTGCTGGTTGGGCGCGCTGGGTCTTTCTCGACAATGGCCAAGTGCAGCTCTGGACTGTCAGTGATGGCAACGGTTTTCAGGTGCTGCGTTTTACCGACAATTTCATAGCGCGCAACAGTGACCTTTTCAGGCGTTAGGAAGAAAGCAAGCCGGGCAATCGAGGTGTGAGATCTTCATATCCGATTTGCCCGGCTGCGCTACCGAAAGGCAATTTCTTAGGGCTGTCGTCTACACGGTCACTGTACACTTGGCTCAGCGCTTTCGCGCTGAGCCCTAGCGATTCGGCGAAAGCGAGGCGAGTGACTGGCAACAACAGCGGTTAACTCCTGAACTTTACTCTCAAAACAATCGGTTCTGCATTCAGCTGCAGAGCTGTCGCTGCCACGAATGGTCTTCTCGTCACCGGAGCATGAATGCGTGCCGCGTTCCAATGGCGTTCAGCAGACTTTGTTGTGCTTTGCTCTGTATCCATTCGCTGCTTTGACCTCGATTTCACACCTCTTTGACGATTTCAAAGGCCCGGAATTGCTAACGGTTCGCCAAGGCCGAAGCCATTGTCTTCAACAGTCCCGATGACATGGCCGCGTTGCTATGGCGACACACGACTTCGGGACGACATGCCACAGCGGCGGAACTCAATTAACAATCGACGTGATCAGTGGCGATAATGGAAAAAACGCTCGCTCCCAAATTGGTAAAGTATGTGCAATGAACTCGACGGAAGAGTCGGGGCGAAAAGAGGAGAACTGAAATGAAGAAGTTCTTGAACCGTCCGGAGAATGCTGTGGAGGAAATGATCGAAGGACTTGCTCTGCTGAGCCCCGGCACCATGCGGTTGCCAGGGCACAAGGTCATGATTCGTGCGGACTCGGAAAAGGTATGCGAGCGGCAAGTCGCCGTAATTTCCGGCGGCGGGAGCGGGCATGAGCCGGCGCACGCTGGCTACATCGGCGCTGGAATGTTGAGCGCCAGTGTGCTTGGGGCAGTCTTCACCTCCCCTGACACTGATTCCATTGTTGCTGCAATCAAAGCGGCTGCCGGAAAACACGGAGCCCTCCTGGTGGTCAAGAACTATACCGGTGACCGGCTTAACTTCGGTCTCGCGGCGGAAATCGCGCGATCCGAAGGTATCCCAGTCGAGACGGTCGTCGTGCACGACGATGTCGCCTTGAACGAAAGCGGATCCATCACAGGCCCGCGTGGTCTCGCGGGGACAATCTTCATTCACAAGATCGTTGGAGCGGCCGCGGCGGAAGGCGCGCCCCTGGGCGAGGTAGCAGCGATCGGAAGAGCCGCGATCGACTCGCTGGCGACCATGGGAGTCTCATTGTCTGCCGGTACCTCGCCTTCCGTTGGCAAACCGAGCTTCGCACTCGGCGAGAATGAAATGGAACTCGGCCTCGGCATCCACGGTGAGCCGGGTGTAACGAGGACGCACCTGCGGCCTGCAAACGAGCTGAGCGAGCTACTCTTGGCTGAGATTCTGAAGTACCGACGATTTGGTGACGAACGGCGAGTCGCGGTCATGATTAACAACCTCGGCGCGACAACTGAGATGGAGCTTGCAATCCTCGCACGCCACGTGGTGCCGTTTCTCGAGAAGAGCGGCTTTACAGTGGAGCGTTTGTACGCAGGGACATTTTTGTCATCGCTTGACATGGCGGGCATCTCAATTTCCGTGCTCGGTGTGAGCGACGACCGGTTACGCTGGTTGGACGCGCCAACGACAGCCCCTTCGTGGCCCAATGTGCCTAAGCAGCCTCCGCGGACCACCTTTGCAAAGGTGGACACGAACGTCATGGTACAAACGCGGTCGACAATTCTCGGAAACACGCGATCAGGCGCGGGGGCAAAACTCAGGCGCATGATCACAGCTGCATGTCAGGCACTTACTGAGGCGGAGCCAGAATTGACAGAAATGGACCGCATTACGGGCGATGGTGATCTCGGCGTGAGCATGAAACGTGCGGCCACGGCTATACAGGAGGGCTTAGAGTCATATCCCCTTAACGATATTCCCGCGACCGTCAAAGCGCTCGGCCATACCCTGCGGCAAGAATTGGGCGGATCCTCTGGACCGCTATACGGAGTCCTTTTTCTGCGATGCGGAAAGGTTCTCGAGCAGAAGGGCGCCACCGGGTTGTCGCAGTGGGCCGTAGCGGTCGAAGAGGGTACCCGTGCTATCAGTGAACTTGGAGGCGCCAAGCCAGGGGACCGGACCATGCTTGATGCTCTGGATCCATTTGTTAGGTCATTGAAAAGTGCAGGAGGGAATGCATCTCGCGAGACACTTTCGGCTGCGATTGAGGAGGCCAAAAAAGGTGCCGATGCGACGGCGCAGATGAAGCCTAGCTTGGGAAGATCAAGCTATCTCGGGTCGCGTGTGCTGGGGCACCGGGATCCAGGAGCGGTAGCTGTCGTCACCTGGTTGCAAGCAGCCTGTCGGGCGCTTTTCGAATCTGAGGTGACAATTCCGAAGGCATCATGAGCCGGTCTTCGAATTCGTGTCCTCAAATTCGTGCCCTCAGATGTGCGTTTCCCAGAGGGATCGCCGTTGAAATAGACTTGGGTCGAACGAGGGAAGTTCGGGAGAACAGTAAACGG
>JBPYDQ010000113.1:0-20312 GCA_051986135.1 Terriglobales bacterium
TCACAGCTGAGGCTTTGCAAAGCTCTGCCTATGCTAACGTAATTAGACTGTACGGAGAGAGCCGTCCCGTCTAACGCTATTGACTAAAACTGTCGACACAAGTGCGTCCGTCGATCTGATCGCCGTCCTCGTCGCCCTGACCGGCGAGATGCCGGTAGTGCTTACGATTGAAAACGGAAAGGCACTCCCTTCCGGTCCTCTTGAATCGGGACATCGGACGCTGCAAACCGCCCTGCGTTCCTGGGTGGAGCGGCAAACGCATCACCCACTGGGGTATATCGAGCAGCTGTACACTTTCGCGGATCGCGATCGTGTCTATGAAGGTGGCAGTCGGCGCGTGATCTCGATTAGCTATCTTGGTCTGGTCCGTCAGGGGCCACCCTCAGGGGACCAAGTCCCTGGATGGCAGAGCTGGTACCGATACTTGCCCTGGGAGGACTGGCGTGAGGGGGTGCCATCCTTGATCGCACAAGGGATCATGCCCCGGCTGGGAGAATGGGTGGCTCAGTGCAGTGACAGCCGAATTCGCCGAGTTCGCGCTCAGCGCGTACACACCACCTTCAGCAGAGATGCGCGAGCCTGGAACGAGGAACTTGTGCTCCAGCGCTACGAACTCCTCTACGAAGCTGGGCTCGTGGCTGAGGCGTGTCCGGGAAGGTCCAAGCTCGAACATAAGCTGTTTGGTGACCCGATGGCGCTCGATCATCGGCGCATCCTTGCCACCGGCATAGCTCGCTTGAGGGCCAAAATCAAATACCGTCCAGTGTTGTTTGAGCTCATGCCGCTGAGCTTTACGCTCCTGCAACTTCAGCGGACGGTCGAAGCCCTCGCCGGGAGACGGCTGCACAAACAGAATTTCCGCCGGCTGGTCCAGGAACAGGGGCTCGTCGAGCCTACAGGCGACGTTGCAAGCGGGGCCGCCGGTCGGCCGGCCCAATTGTTTCGCTTTCAGCAAAAGGTACTCCGCGAGAGAGCGGTTTCAGGAACGAAGCTGCCGTTATCCCACGCAATCTAAAAACCTACTGTCGAGGGCCATTGTTTGAGACTCCGACCAGCGGAGCTGCCCATTCACCCGACTTGACAGCTATTATGCTCATACCTAGCATAATAAAGTACTCTAAATGAGCATAAAGGTAGGTGGCTATGTCGAATGTCTCTTCCTCGCCAGCGGTCTTGGCCAGCACATCTCCTTTCTATGAGCGCGTCAAGTCCTTAATTCCACGAATCGAGTGGCCGGTGTTCGCTGCTGATATCGACGCTATCCAGGAACTGAAGCGTGTACGGAACGCCGTCATTCTGGCCCACAATTACCAAGCCCCGGAGATTTTCCATTGCGTCGCGGACTTCACCGGGGACAGCCTCGCACTCGCCCGTCAAGCTACTGGCATCGATGCCCAGACCATCGTTCTCGCCGGCGTCCATTTCATGGCCGAGACCGTGAAACTTCTCAATCCAGACAAAACCGTGCTGATTCCTGATCTTGACGCCGGGTGTTCCTTGGCCGCTTCCATCACTGCCGCAGACGTGCGCCTTCTGCGCGAGCACTACCCTGGAGTTCCCGTAGTGACCTACGTCAACACATCCGCCGCTGTGAAAGCCGAATCCGACATCTGCTGCACCTCGGGAAACGCGAGAAGAGTTGTGGAGTCACTGGGGGCGGATCGCGTGATTATGCTCCCGGATGAATACCTCGCCAAGAACGTCGCCAAGGAAACGGGTGTGAAGATCATCAGCTGGGCTGGGCATTGCGAGGTGCACGAGCGCTTCAGCGCGGCAGATATCCGTTCTCTGCGCGAATCCTATCCAAGCATTATCGTCCTGGCGCATCCCGAGTGTCCGCCGGAGGTCGTCGAGGAAGCCGACTTTGCTGGATCGACAGCGGCCATGGCGCAATATGTCGACACCCATAAGCCTGCGCGTGTTGTCCTTCTAACGGAATGTTCGATGAGCGACAACGTTGCCATTCAGCATCCGGAGATCTCGTTTGTCCGCCCTTGCCATCTCTGCCCTCACATGAGGCGGATCACCCTATGGAAGATCCGCCACTCCCTCGAGACCGCGGCTCACGAGGTAACGATCGACCCTGTTGTCGCTCATCGCGCTCGGCTAGCTGTTGAGCGCATGTTGACGCTTTAGGAATTGATTATGACGACGATTATCGATACTTTCTCCGGACAGCCACTCATCATCGGTGCGGGCATTGCTGGCTTAATGACGGCGCTGCGAATTGCTCCGGAGCCGGTTGTCGTGCTCACGAAGGCGCGCCTTGGCGCCGAGACGTCCACTGATTGGGCGCAGGGCGGGATAGCGGCAGCATTGGGCGTCGATGACAGTCCAGCGCTTCATGCCGAGGACACGATGGCAGCCGGCGCAGGACTGAGCGATCGCCGTGCCGTTGATCAGATTACCAGCGTTGCAGGCGAAGTGATCGGAGACCTCGTCCGTCTGGGCATGGCCTTTGATCGTCACCCGGACGGCCAGCTCAACCTGGGTCTTGAAGCAGCGCACTCTCGCTCTCGAATCGTTCACGCTGAAGGTGATCGCACAGGACACGCGATCATGCAAGTTCTAATCGATGCGGTGCGACGGACACAGTCGATCACCGTACTGGAAGACGTGGAGGTGCGTCGTCTGCTCGTCGAGGATGGTGAGCTATCGGCCGTTCTCGCGATGGGACCGGACGGGGCACTTGTGTTCCCCGGGCGCCGAGTCATTCTCGCCACCGGGGGCATCGGCGGACTCTATTCTCAAACAACCAACCCCCTCGGGGCCATGGGGCTGGGACTGGCGCTTGCCGCCCGGAGTGGAGCGGAACTCGCCGATCTGGAATTCGTACAGTTCCACCCTACCGCCCTCGATGTCGGCGTCAATCCCATGCCGCTGGTAAGCGAAGCAGTGCGCGGCGAGGGCGCCGTCCTTATCGACGAATCCGGAGAGCGCTTCATGGCGGCTTATCCCCGCGCAGAGTTGGAGCCCCGCGATGTCGTGGCACGGGCAGTTTGGCAACGCCTTGCGGAAGGACATCGCGTTTTTCTCGACGCGCGCTCTGCGCTTGGAGCCCTTTTCAGAGACCGCTTTCCTGGTATCGCGGCCGCCTGTCGCGCAGTGGGCATTGACCCTGAGCGCGCTCCAATTCCTGTCCGACCAGCTGCTCACTACCACATGGGCGGGATCTCGGTTGATGAGGTCGGGCGCAGCTCGATTCACGGCCTTTGGGCGTGCGGCGAAGTTGCATCGACCGGTCTGCACGGCGCGAATCGTCTCGCCAGCAATTCGCTGCTCGAAGCTCTTGTTTGCGCCCGCTGGGTTGCTGAAAGCGTCTCAGGCACAACGGCGCCAAGCCTCCGTACTCCTCGGCCAGTCGAAGTGCCGCCGGCACCGGACCCGCGGCCGGTACGCAAAATTATGTCCGAGCAGGTCGGTTTGACGCGCGATGCCGCAGGGCTGCTGCACGCAATCGAGAGACTACAGGCGCTCGCTCTAGATGGCGCTCCGTCGGCCGATCCCGCCTTGGTTGGCCTGATGATTGCGACCGCTGCGCTGCGGCGCACTGAGAGTCGTGGCGCACACCAGCGCGTGGATTTCCCCAATCAACTGGTCGATGGTGTCCGGCGTCTGACAATACGTATCGACGACGTCGGAAGGCAAAAGAAGGCGTTGCCCGCCGGTCCCGCCGCAACTCAGGTTGGAGCGTGAACATGTCCAATATGTTTCTGAGCCCGATTTTAATCGAGCCACTTGTGCGCGCCGCCCTATGCGAAGATCTGGGCCGCGCCGGTGATATCACCACCAACGCCCTCGTCCCCGATGGGAGCTACGCAGAGACTGCGCTTGTGGCGCGCCAGGACGGCCTAATTGCGGGGATCGATGCGGCGCTGCTGGCTTTTCGCCTGATGGACCGCTCGATCGATGCCACGGTGTTGCAGCCGGATGGCAATGGTGTTTCCGCAGGTGAGACCATTGCGAGCATCTGCGGCCCGGCGAAAGCGATCCTCGGCGCTGAACGTGTAGCCCTTAACTTTCTTTGCCACTTAAGCGGCATCGCGACGGCAACCGCCTTTCTCGTAAATGCGGTGCGCGGTTATCGGGCGCGCATTTGTTGCACGCGCAAGACCACGCCCGGACTTCGTGCACTTGAGAAATATGCTGTCCGGGTCGGTGGCGGACTCAATCACCGTTTCGGCTTGGACGATGCCGTTATCATCAAGGACAACCACGTAGCAATCGCAGGTGGAATCAGGCCCGCGGTCGAGCGGGTGCGCGCCGTGATCGGCCATCTGGTAAAGCTAGAAGTCGAGGTCGATACCTTGGACCAACTTAAGGAAGTGCTCAATCTCAACGTTGACGCTGTCCTGCTCGATAACATGTCAGTGGATGATCTGCGCCGGGCCGTAGTCATGGTTGACAGTCGCGTCGTAACTGAAGCATCGGGTGGCGTCACGCGAGAGAACGTGCCACTGATCGCTGCGAGCGGTGTGGATCTGATTTCGGTTGGCTGGCTCACGCACAGCGCCCCCGCCCTAGATATCGGGCTCGACCACGTTGGTCGTGTATAGAGCCAGTAGATCGACAGACCGGTGGTGGTTATCCATGGAGAGCGATTCCGTGACCAGCGGCGGCAGCGTAAGCTCAGCGGGAATCGGTGGGGCGTGCCCTGTTTGAGGGGGCGGCTCTGCCGTTGCTGCTAAGGTCCAGCCGGCGGAGTGGCGCTCTCGTAACACCGACTCACCATAGCCAGACTTACCAGAAGCGTAATGGAAGATCACATTTGGTTCCTGATCCGCAGCGGCTTCATCTGGGTACCAGTCTCGGACGTCCGATTGGCTTGCCGCTGATGGCTGTTCCGTTTACGTCAATTTCTTGGTATGCCCGCTATTAGGCGAGCGCCTCCGAGCATCCTCGATTGGCTTACAATACCTACGGCCCGATCTCACGGGCGGCGTGCCCGGCCAACCGCTAGTCGTCGAAGGCGTGTTCTCGTTTTTCCTGAGTCCGCATTCTCGCCCTCTTCCTGTTCGGAGAAAAGCTCGACTTAAGCTTCGCACGCCAGCACAAATCCCAGCGATAGGCCTTCGCTCCGAGAGGTGGAACGAGAGGGCATAATTAGTTAGATCAACAGAGGCGCTACCGCTCCGTGCATCCTTTCTAAATTGCCAAGTCTGTTTTTACACCGCCGATGTCGCCCGCAAGAAGGATTGCCACGTCCCACCTCCGCTGCGCTTAAGTCTTTGTGTTCCGTTCGCTGTTCGGTTTTGAGCCACGTAGCGCGTAGAAGAGGATATACAGATAGCAGATTACCGGAACGAAGAAGGCGTGGTGTACCCCAATGCGATCAGCGATCGTACCCTCGAGCACGGGAATGACTGCTCCGCCCACAATCGCCATATTCAAGATGCCAGACGCTTTCCCAGTCAGTGGCCCGAGCTCGGCAACCCCCAAGGTGAAGATACTGGGGAACATGACAGAGTTAAATAGCCCGACCGCGAGGATGGTCCACATAGCCAGTTGCCCAAAGGCGAGCATGGAAATGGTAACAAGGGTCGACGTACAGATCGCACACAGCGCGAGCAAACGTTTCGTCTCGACTTTCTGCAGGATACCCGCGCCGATGAAACGTCCCACCATGGAGCCTCCCCAGTAGAACGAGACGTACCCAGCCGCAACCTTAACCGGAAAGCCCGCAATCTCGGGCTGGCTGATATAACTAACCGAGAAACTTCCGATGGAAACCTCTGCACCCACATATGCAAAAATTGCAATCGCCCCGAGGACGAGGTTGGGGTGGTTCCAGATCGAATCGTGCAGCGCCTCCCCGCGGCGTCGCTCTGCATGTGGGATCGGCGGCAGCCGGAACTTATCGATCACAATCGCCAGGACAACGAGGATCAGGCCAATCGTGATGTAAGGCATCTTGACGGTGGCGGCATGCTGCAACCGATAGGCATGCAGTGCTTGTGGCGTGAGCTGGTGCAACTCTTCGACCGCTAACGGTGCCGCACTCAGGATGAACAACCCGCCCAGCTTCGGGGCAACGGTAGTGCCGAGGGAATTGAAAGCCTGCGTCAACGTAAGCCGACTGGATGCGGTTTCGGGTTTGCCAAGTGCAGTGACATACGGATTTGCCGCCACCTGCAGACCGGTGATCCCGGCAGCGAGAACCTGCAGCGCGCTCAGGAACAGGGCGTACGAAGGAACAGATGCCGCCGGCACGAACAGAAATGCACCCGCCGCCACGGTCAGGAGTCCGGCAACCATCGACTTTTGATAGCCGATCATGTCCACGACCTTCGACCAGGGTAGCGAGAACAGGAAGTAGGCCGAGAAAAACGCGAGCTGGACCAGCATCACGCGCGTATAGGTCAAGTCGAAGATTGACTTCAGATGTGGAACCAGAATGTCATTCAAGGAGGTGATAAGACCCCACATAAAGAACAGGGAAGTCACAACTGCCAGCGCTGGTCGGTAATTTGCACTGATGGAAGATGCAAGGCCGGTTTTCGGTGTCGTGGATTTGATTGCTCTTGCTCTTTCAGCCATTTTGCGCAGCCCCCAGATCTCGAAGTACAGATGGTGTCGCGGTTTAGCTGGACTCCCAGTTTAGCGTCACCTTCCGCATCATCACTCGGTGGGTGCGGGCAAGCTCTTCGAACCACCGTGCATCGGTATGCGGCTCGATGGTTTGCTCCGGCCGTGGGAATGGATCTCGATCCTCAAGCTCCTGGCAGGGCGACACATGATTAAACTTTTGCCCCGATTGCAACCACCAGGTTTCGCCTTAAGCGCCATGGGTAAAACCATTCGTTCGATGCTCGGACGGGCATTCGAGGCCACCTGCACGTGATGCGACGCTCAGTTTCACCTGTGCCAAATGCACGAGGGCCCGGGTCAGGTGGCTTCGGAAATTGCCGGATGAGCTGCCCTGTAAGTAGGCGAGCAGATTGCCGGTTTGCGAATCCGGGACAAAGGCGATACGTTGACGATGAATGATCACGATGGTTCTGCGGCAAGTGGCGGATGGGCCCTTGCCGCTTCCCTCCTTTCGTTAAACTGGCGGTCGATTCAATAGGGGCAACTCATGCTTGCCCCCGAACGAAATCGTCTTCATCGTCCAGGCCTCCATAGAGTTCACGTTCCAACCATCCGGCTGGAATCTTGAAAGTGGCTTTCGGTGGGAGCGCCTCGGCGCGGCGTATAAGGTCGTAACACCTGAGTATCGCCAGTGGCTTTCCCCCCTTAACTGCGTTCCGGTCGAGCTCGAAAAAGATCCGCATGATCGAGGTAACGCTCGCTCACGGTCGGTCAGCGGACGAGGGCGAGCACCTAACCCGCGCCCAGGCACCCGAGGAGACAAGGCCGTAACTGCATAAGCGGAGAGTTGGTTCGTAATTGTGCAGCCTTCGGCGCTATGTGGCGAACGGTTTGTGGTCAGGCTGTCGCAGAATATCGCCACTTCTTTGCCAAGCAAAAGGCTCACGATAATCGACGGCGAGATCGTGTGCCCGGACAGCGTCGCGCACATACCGGGATGCCGTCCAAAGCCCCCCGATGGTGACTTGGGCGGACTCCCGAGAGGGACCGACAGCACAGTGAACTATCTGACCCAGAACGAATCGTATCCGGTCAAGCTTTAGACGGTTCGATCGATCCCATCCTTGGCCGGCAGGCGGAGAAAGCTGTCGCTTGGATACACGGAAAGATCATCAATCTTGGAACCCTGGGCGGCTATGAGAGCGCCGCCGCTCGGTTGAATAGCCGTGGACAGGTCACGGGATTCTCCGGCAATGCGATCCCAGATCCGAACTCCTTGTTCGGCCTCGGGACGCAAACGCGTGCGTTTCTCTGAGATAAAGGAACGGGATGCAGGATATAGGGACCCTCGGCGGTCCCGATGCGGTCGGTGGGTTTATCAATGAGCGCGGACAGATAGCCGGCTTTTCCTATACGAACTCTACGCCGAATCCCACAACAGGCGTACCCACAGTAGACCCATTCCTGTGGGAACCGCCGACACGACGTTACCCGAACAGCAGGATAGTTGACCTGAGATCGCTGGGCGGCACATTCGGCGCTGAAGGAGACGGGCTCGCGCTCAACAATCGTGGACAGGTCGTGGGCTTTTCGAATCTAGCTAGGGACATTATCTCTCACGCTTTCCTTTGGACCACGGGAGACTGCAAGATCTGGGTATTCGCGGGGGTGTTCCTCTACCCGCAAACGCAATAAAATGACAACGGAGAAGTGGTTGGCTTTGCGGGCAGACCAGCTGGAGCACCAACGTGGCCGATGCTTTCCTGTGGAGGGATGGCAGGATGATCGATCTTGGAACTCTTGGAGGGGATTGTTTCAGCGGTGCGTTTGGGATCAATGCTAAGGGTCAGGTTGTTGGTCAATCCATTTCCTGTGACTTACCGTGTTCACGGCATTTCTTTGGCAGAACGGCCAGATGATCGACCTCAATGTCTTTGTGCCCCCTGGGTTCTGATCTGACCCTGAACGATGTGGAAACCATCAATGATCGCGAGGAGATGTTTGGTATCGGCACAGGTGCAAACGGTGAAGATCGTGCGTTCTTTTTGATCCCATGCCAAGAAGGTGAACAGGACTGCATCGATGCCTCTGAAAGCGCAGCCGTTGCAAGTCGGAATGAACTGCTAGTCACCAAAGGCCGGGCTCAACTCGGTACGGCGCGGACTGCGATGACTGCAGCCATGGATTTCGTCGCCGTTCCGACGATTACGGGGACTTGTGAAAGCTACGTGAGCAATGAGGCTTTATTAAGGCAGGGAAAGAAGATGCGGCGCCGGCATGTTGCGGATGTGGTCATCCAGCTGAGGGCCGCTCCTTGAGCCCAAGAAGTGGTTCTTGGGGGGCAATGCGAAGGAACTCAAAGAGTTGCCCCAAAAATTCCGGGCTGGCGACAACCGCGATGCATTTGTAGGGGGCGTTCGTTTATGGGAAAAAATTGAATGAGCGCGGTCGAAACCTACACCCCTTAGCCTGACTCTAAATACTGAGAAGTCCGGAAAGGAAAGCGAATATGGCAGTACGAGCAGAAGCGATAACAAAACGCCCAGCATTGAAGCGGCGCACATGGAAGGATCTCAGTTCTCACAATAAGGAGGTCCGCGATCTACACTTGCGACAGCTGTTTGCGGATGATCCCAAACGAGGCACGCGTCTCACGGCGGAAGCTGTGGGGCTGTACCTTGACTATTCCAAGAATCGCATTACCGACGAGACCATAAAGCTGCTGCTTCAGCTGGCCGAAGAGTCTGGGTTGCGAGCAAGAATCGATGCGATGTTTAGCGGCCAGAAGATCAATATCACTGAGAGGCGGGCGGTTCTGCACACGGCCCTGCGAACTCCGAAAGGTGCCTCCATTCTGGTGGATGGAAAGAACGTCGTGCCTGAGGTGCATGCGGTGCTCGACAAGATGGCAGATTTCTCCGCTCGCGTGCGCAATGGCGAATGGAAGGGCCACAGCGGGAAACGCATTCGCAACGTCATCAACATCGGAATTGGCGGTTCCGATCTCGGACCGGTCATGGCCTACGAAGCCCTCAGGTATTACTCCGAACGTTCCATGTCCTTCCGATTCGTTTCCAACGTAGACGGGACCGATTTCACCGAAGCGGTATGGGATCTCGATCCTTCGGAAACGATGTTCATCGTGTCTTCCAAGACCTTTACCACGCTCGAGACAATGACCAATGCCCATACAGCTCGCGCCTGGTCAGTTGCAGGCTTTGCAGGAGATGAAAGTTCCGTTGCAAAGCATTTTGTTGCGGTTTCTACAAACGCGGCAGAAGTGGCGAACTTCGGAATCGACACCGCCAACATGTTTGGCTTCTGGGACTGGGTTGGCGGGCGCTATTCCATGGATTCGGCAATCGGCCTTTCGACCATGATTGCCATCGGCTCGGACAATTTCCGCGCCATGCTGGATGGTTTTCATCAGATGGATGAACACTTCCGCACCGCTCCATTCGAGCGGAACCTGCCGGTGCTCATGGGCCTGCTGGCAATTTGGTACAACGATTTCTTCGGCGCGCAAACTGTGGCGGTGTTGCCCTATGAGCAATACCTGAAGCGATTCCCCGCATATCTGCAGCAGTTGACGATGGAGAGCAATGGGAAACACGTCACAGTCACGGGGAAAAAGGTGGCTCATAACACAGGTCCGATTTACTGGGGAGAACCGGGGACCAACGGCCAGCACTCGTTCTACCAATTGATTCACCAGGGAACCCGGCTGATCCCCTGCGACTTCATTGCTTTCACGCAGCCGCTCAACCCAGTTGGCCGACACCATGACATGCTACTGGCCAACGTTTTCGCTCAGACCGAAGCGCTTGCTTTCGGCAAGACAGCAGAACAAGTAAAGGCCGAAGGAACACCGGATTGGCTGGTTCCGCATCGGGTGTTCGAAGGCAACCGCCCGTCTAACACAATTCTCGCAGATCGACTGACGCCGGAAACTCTGGGCAAGCTTGTGGCGCTATATGAACACTCGGTGTTCACCCAGGGCACAATCTGGAACATCGATTCGTTCGATCAGTGGGGTGTTGAGCTTGGTAAGGTACTGGCGCAGCGAATTATCCCAGAACTCGAGAACAGCGCTGAACCTGTGCTCAACCACGACAGTTCAACCAACACCTTAATTCATCGTTACCGCAAACTTCAGGAGAAACAATGATCGGCCTTAACGAAGCTTTATACATCCTGCCTTTCGACCACCGGGAATCGTTCCGGACCAAGATGTTCGGCTGGACCGGCCCGCTTAGCCCGAGTCAAAGGGCAGAGATCGCCTCCACAAAGCAAGTCATAACAGATTCGTCGAAGAAAAAGTCCAGATCGGAGACTTCTGGTCGTTCTCGCGGAACAGACCGGACCATTGGCTGCCGAAGCAGGGGCCGATGTCTTTGTCGCGGGGTCGTCGATCTTCGGTAACAAAGCGGGAGTGAACCTCTGCTATGGGCCAGCTGTACGTCAGCATTGCCCATCACCCCGGAGTCTTACAGACTTAACCACGTTCTTACGAGGAGATAGAGATGCAACTTGGAATGATAGGTCTTGGAAGGATGGGTGCCAACATGGTACGGCGCCTCATTAACAAAGGACACAATTGTGTTGTGTTCGACAGGTCCCCACAAGTGGTCAGCGAGTTGGTCAAGGAGCGGGCTATCGGCGCTGCGTCCTTGGCAGAATTTGTGAAAAAGCTTGAGAAGCCGCGTGGGATCTGGCTGATGGTTCCGGCCGCAGTTGTCGACAAAACGATCGCTGATTTACTGCCTCATCTTGACGCAGGCGACATCCTCATCGACGGAGGCAACTCCTATTACATAGATGATATTCGCCGGGCTAAAGAACTCGGTCCCAAATTCCATTATGTCGATGTCGGGACCAGCGGAGGCGTCTGGGGTCTGGAACGAGGCTACTGCATGATGATCGGTGGAGAAAAGGATGTCGTCCAGAGTCTAGATCCGATTTTTTCGGCACTCGCGCCCGGCATTGGCGACATACCGCGCACGCCGGGCCGAGAAAAGATCGGCGGCACCGCCGAGCAGGGGTATCTGCATTGTGGCCCAAACGGTGCTGGTCATTTCGTCAAGATGGTTCACAATGGCATCGAGTACGGAATCATGGCGGCATACGCCGAGGGTTTAGGAATCCTCCGCTCTGCCAACATCGGCAAACGCGGAAAGGCTGCCGTCGATGCCGAAACCACGCCGTTACGGAATCCCGAGGAGTACCAGTACGACCTGAACCTGCCGGACGTTGCGGAAGTATGGCGACGCGGAAGCGTGATCGCCTCTTGGCTGCTGGATCTGACAGCTCACGCACTCATGCAGGATGCGACCCTCTCGAAGTTTGCTGGTCGCGTCTCTGACTCAGGCGAGGGTCGATGGACGATCAAAGCCGCGATCGACGAAGCGGTACCCGTGCCGGTCTTAACCTCAGCCCTTTACGAGAGGTTCAGCTCGCGGGGCGAGGCTGACTTCGCAGACAAGTTGCTCTCCGCAATGCGTTTTGAATTCGGCGGACACCTGGAAAAGTCCGAAGATAAGACAAGAGTGGCTTAAGGAGATGAATGTGACCAATCCTCATTCCGACGCGCTAGTGTTCTTTGGTGCAACCGGGGACCTGGCTTACAAAAAGATATTCCCGGCGCTGCAGGCGATGCTAAAGCGCGGTCACCTCGATGTTCCGGTCGTGGGTGTCGCTAAAGCTGGCTGGACGCTCGAGCAGCTCAAGGCGCGCGCGCACGATAGCCTCGAGAAGCATGGCGGGGTCGATCCGGCTGCGTTTGAGAAGCTCGGGGGCTTGCTTCGTTATGTTGACGGCGACTATCAGGACCCAGAAACCTTCAAGGCGCTTCGACGAGAACTAAAGGACGCGCATTACCCAGCGCATTACCTGGCAATTCCGCCGGTTCTGTTTGAAACCGTCGTGGAACAGCTGGCGAAATCGAATTGCTCAAATGGGGCGCGCGTCATCATTGAAAAGCCGTTCGGGCATGATCTCGCGAGTGCACAGGAGCTGAACAAAGTTCTGCTCGGCGTCTTCGAGGAAGCAGACATCTTCCGAATTGACCACTACCTTGGTAAGCGGCCGGTAAATAACCTGCTCGCTTTCCGCTTCGCCAACACCTTCGTGGAAGCCTTCTGGAACCGCACCTATATCGAAAGCGTGCAGATCACCATGGCCGAGGATTTCGGCGTACAGGGCCGAGGAGCTTTTTACGATCAAACAGGCACCATCCGTGATGTGGTGCAGAACCACTTGTTCCAAGTGTTGTCCAATCTGGTAATGGAGCCGCCTGTCCGATTTGACAGCGATTCTGTTCGCGACGAGAAAGTAAAGGTACTGAAAGCAATCCCGGCAATCGACGCGAGGAACTTGGTGCGCGGCCAGTTCGAGGGCTACCGCGATGAGAACGGTGTTGCCAGGAACTCCGAGACCGAAACATTCGCCGCCTTGAAGTTGGAGGTCAATTCCTGGCGCTGGAAAGGAGTTCCTTTCTATATTCGTGCCGGAAAGTGCTTGCCCGTGACCTGTGCTGAAATTCTGGGTAAATTTCGGAAGCCTCCGTCACTTTTCCCTGATTGTGCCTTGGTGGCGAATCATTTGCGGTTGCGCCTGAGCCCTGAGGTCACGATCGCCCTGGGCATGATGACACTGGCCCCGGCGGCGGAAGGACTCACTCTGCAAGCGAACGAAATGGTCGCGAGCCGTTCTCCTCGTTCCGATGAGATGGATGCTTACGAGCGAGTGCTCGGAGCAGCAATGGTTGGAGACAGCACGTTGTTTGCGCGTGAGGACTATGTCGAAGAAGCGTGGCGCATTGTGGAACCGGTATTAAAAAAGAAAACGCCAGTGTTTCAGTATGCCCCTAATTCGTGGGGCCCGCGTGAAGTCGAACGCGTAACTCCGCCGGGAGGCTGGCAGGACCCAATTGTCGGGCACGAAACCCCATCTCTTGCCATTCATGCGGCTTGAGAGGTTAAGCAGCGAAAGGCTCAGGATGGAGACTGAAGTATTTGCCGACGAAACATCAGCCATAAGCTTTGAAATAATATGGAGACTTTCACATGGGCACCATTTCACGAGGCTTTACCGGTCGCCGCACCCCGACAGATGTGAAGCTGCCGCCAGGCCAGTACCTAACCAACGACTTCCCCGTCTTGTCCGCAGGACCCACCCCGCGTGTGGCACTGGACAAATGGTAATTCACGATCGACGATGGAACGGACGTCCTACGACGATGGGATTGGAAGTCATTTCGCGACTTGCCTGTGGAAGCAATCACGGTTGATATTCATTGCGTCACGCGATGGTCGAAACTCGGCACAACTTGGGAAGGCGTTTCTCTCGATACCCTGTTTTCCAACCTGAAAAGTGATGCCGAGTATGCCCTCGTTCGTTCCTACGGTGAGTACACCACGAACCTGCCCCTGGAAGATCTCATGAACAAGCAGGCGTGGATTGCCTTTCGATTTGAAGACGACGATCTTTCGCCCGAGCACGGCGGCCCCGCTCGACTTCTGGTCCCCCATCTTTATTTGTGGAAAAGCGCCAAATGGGTGCGAGGTATCACGCTGATGCACGAGGATCAACCTGGCTTTTGGGAAACCCTTGGCTACCACAATTATGGTGACCCATGGCGGGAGCAGCGATATCAGGGTGACTGATGTGGCGTATCGGAACTGTGGTTGCACTTCGCGATGAAACTGAGACAGCGCGGACCATCATACTCGAGGTTCCCGACTGGCCAGGTCACCTCGCCGGCCAGCACGTTGACGTGCGTTTGACGGCTGCAGATGGATACTCTGCCGTCAGGTCATACTCGATAGCCTCGGCGCCAAACTCCGAAAAACGTGTGGAAATAACCGTCGAACGATTGCCAAATGGCGAGGTCTCCCCCTACCTCACGCAGCAAGTCGCAGTCGACGATCGCTTGGAGTTGCGAGGTCCGATCGGCGGGTGGTTTGTGTGGCGCACCGAGCAAACTGAGCCGATCCAGCTGATTGCAGGCGGATCCGGCATTGTACCGCTGATGGCTATGATTCGCTGGCATGGGTCGACGAAAAGCGCAGCGCCATTCCGATTGCTGTACTCCGTGCGCGAACCAGGATCTGTCTTTTACCGCGACGAGCTTCAGAGGCGATCTGAAAACGACCGTTCGCTGGCTCTTACCTACGCATACACGCGAACCACACCAAAGGACTGGCAGCGACCGCCCGGTCGCATAGACGCCTCGTTCGTCGCGGAAGCTGCGTGGCCTTCCAAACTTGTTCCCACTTGCTACGTCTGCGGTCCCACACCGTTCGTAGAGAACGCTGCAGCTTTCCTCAGTGCCTGCGGCAATGGCGCAGACAAGATCAAGACTGAGCGTTTCGGCCCCACAGGAGGACGGAAATGAGTGCACAGATCGACTACCACTGCGGCGCGATTCGACGGTTCGCCGAGGCCCATTTGTACATGCAATGTCCGGGTGTCATAGCACGTTGCTGCGTTTGCGAGCACGTCCTACTTAGGCTTGCCAATGTGCGACAACGCGTGTTCCTTGACGTCCGTGGCATGACGTATCTGATCCTAAACGCCGCATGATTCTGGAGCTCGGGATGGTAGTCCTGAGGAGCGCTTGTCGCTGGTTTAGCATGCCCGTGCAACAGCGCGACCCGGTGTTATAAGCAAGTGTTCAGAGATCGTCACACCTGACGTTCGAAAGGAAATGTTCATGGCCATCACTGCTGCCTCCAATAGGCCTCCTAGAACGCGTGCATTCACCGGTGCTCAGCCTGCGTCGACGAGGGCCTCAACGATCCTTCCAAAATGGCGGCATCGATTCGGCTTTGCCACGAGTGCGCGCCGGTGTGCTCGGTGTGCAAGTTTGCTTTCGTCCAATTCGCGGTTTGCTCATGAGCTTTCTGGTGTTTGTGCGGATATCTGCGAAGCCTGTGCTGCACAGTGCGGCCAACACAAACATTCGGAGATAATGCGAAGATGTGCCGAAGCCTGCACCCGTTGTGCCACTGCGTGCCGGGAGGTCGCTAAAGCCGGTCCTATTCGCAAGGCAGCATAGAACAAAGTCATGAAATGCTTTGTGCAGAGGAATCCGCTGCAAATCGTCTTCTTAATGTGACACATTGAAAGCGATTGACAGCGTACCGAATCACTGGCCCGGAGTACTTGATGGAGGCTGGCGAACTGGCTATCTACATGTTCTCGACTTGTTTGTTTGCAACCTTTGTTACAGCACCCAGCGTCGCCGGTCCGGCACGCCATTGAGGCCGACCCGAGCGCTGATGGGCTTAGATATCGGAGCGACGGTTATCGCGATGGTCCTGTCCCCATTGGGTCAGCAGTCTGGAGGTCACTTCAATCCCGCGTTGACTCTTGCACTCTATCGGCTCGGAAAACTGAAACCGTGGGACGCACTGTTCTATTCTACGGCGCAATTCTTAGGCGCGATCGCGGGTGTTACGGTAGCCAAGTACGTTCTTGGGGGCGCGCCCGGTAACGACGCGGTCCGATATGCCGTTACTATGCCGGGCATGAATGGCAACAGTGTCGCGTTTGTTAGGGAACATCGGCGACCAGAATTACAGTATCGGGTCCAATGTGGACCTGTCGAAATATCGCACCGTGTCCGTGTGGTGCAAGAGATTCAGCGTCAATTTCGGAGCTGCCCCATTGACTCCCCGCCACACACTCTCACGGAAGTAGTGTGAGTTTTCAATTTGGAGGACTATCATGCCATCGAGTAAGCCGGCCTATTTCACCGCGTTCCGCACCGACGCTTCATGGCATCATGGTCGGCCCCGCTTCCAGCGGCGCATTGCGTCATCAATAGCGCCGCGCATCACTCGATAGAATTCCGCCATCTCCTCCAGACGTGCCTTGACCTCCTTGGACGCGACGATTACGGTCCCGGCGTTCAGTTGCTCGGCCAGTGCATCGAGCAGCCGATTCTGTTGCCGGATCATGGCTTCGTAGTCATCGGCTACGGTGTAAAGCGCGCGCTTCGTTCCAAGTTCGTGATGACGACGCGCCAGCGTGTAGCTCTCCAACAGCCGCGCAGCCACGCTCGCGCTGCTCTTGCTGATCCCGAGGTCCTCGGTGATCTGGTCGAGGCTGACGGGGTGGGGGCACAGCAGCAGGTACCCGTAGACCCGGGCAGCGACGGGCGGTACGCCCCAAGGCATGAGCGACCGAGCCACGTCCTCGACGAAGCGGTGCTCGTCCTTTCTGGATTTGTTTGACATATTCGGCATATTCCGAATATACAGAAGGAGAGGCCGGCAGCCAGCACGGTCCCAAGGCCCATGCTTCCCTATCTCGTTGCCGCGATCATCGTTGTCGGGGTGCCGACGCTCTACGTCGCGGTGCGATACCGCGAGTACCGCAAATTCCTTGCCGGAGCGTTTTTCGTCAGCAGCGGGATGCAATTCTACTTTTACCTAGCCAAGATCCCGATACCGCTCATATGGACCAGTGCCATCCAGTCGCCTGAGCTTAGCGCCGTGCGTGGCACGATCCATTTTGCGCTCTTTCTTCTCTGTCTGTATTTCGGGTGGTTCTTCCGCAACCGACCCAGCGCATAGCGTTGCGGGGAGGTTGAAAGGTCGATGACTTCCGCTGTCGATCCAAAGCCGATGTCGCGCACCAGGGCGATCCTCTACGCTATAGGCTCCCCGCTGACCCTGGTGGCGTTAGTCTTCTTGCCGGTAGGCAGGATCGATTGGATTCCCGGCTGGATCTTCATCGCGGTCCTTGTCGCGCTCTTCAGTCTCTCTGCGCTGCTGCTGGCGCGCATGAATCCGATTATTTACCGTGCCCGTAGCCGCTTCCAACCGGGCACCAAGAAATGGGACCTGATCCTACTCGCGGTCCTGCTCCCGGCGATGATCGTTGAAATCCCTCTCGCGACGCTCGACGCCGGCCGGATGGGATGGTCGGATGTACCGCTATGGTTCGTTCTGATTGGCTATGTCCTGCTTGTCGGCGGCATCGCGGTCACGACCTGGGCTCAGGTCGTCAATCCATTCTTCGAACCGGGCGTCCGCATCCAGAAGGAGCGCGCGCAGCAGGTGGTCACGGCTGGGCCGTACAGATTCGTCCGCCATCCCGGCTACAGTGCGGCGATAGCAATCTTCATTGCAATTCCGCTCGCGCTCGCCTCCTGGTGGGCCTTGACGCCGGCTGCGTTGGCGATCGCTTTGCTGGTCGTCCGGACGGGACTGGAGGACAGCCTGTTGCGCGCCGAACTTTCCGGCTATGCGGACTATACCCGCCGAACACGTTACAGGCTGTTGCCGGGCCTTTGGTGACTTACGTTCTCAATGCGTTCGCTATGCTATCGATCTCAGCAGTCAACTCTATGGTGTGTGTCAAGGGCAATCGATTCCAGCATCGATCCAGTCTACTGGGCATGACCTATAGCTAGTGGCCAATCGCTCACCGCCAGTCCTCAAATTCTATTGTTTGTCCTTGCGTATTGAGTAGTATTTCCGACCGAAACGTGTTCGGCGCCTGCTTCTCCACCGGTTGTCCATTGCGCTGGTCTTTCGCACAAGCTGGGGTGCCGGCAGCAAGCTTGCGAAATTTTACGGTAAGGACCCGGTTTTGGCCCTCTTATCGTAAGAATTCGCACAAAAACTGTTATCTGGCCCTGATCCCCCGGAACATTGCACGCAATTCCTGCGCACAACGCAGACGATTTGCTAACTTGCTGATTTTGGCGCCGTATTGTGCGCAGCAAACCAGGGGTCTATCTGAGGGGATAACCTTGGGTAAAATATAATCGCCTGCCGCATCCAGAGAATTACCCGTAGCGCTGAGGAATTCGTCCGCGCTCTGGCGCGCGAGGCTTGAAGGATGTGTCTCAGACCTCGCTGACCGGAAACTTTTGACCCGGAAGATGCCGGGGTACGACATTGCGCACAATACGCTACCGTAAATTCTCGCACGCTTGCTGCCGGAACCCCACCTGCTGAAGACCTCTGCCTGTTCACGGCGCTGGGGCAGCTTGGGCTGGCGGTAAAGATTTCTGGTGCACCTTGTCGATTCCTCCATTCTTCATTCGACGCGCATATGAATAGGAGGAACCAATTATCATACTGAAACGAAGTTCCATTGAAATCGTACCTGCCCTGCTGCTGGCATCAATGCTGGGATTCAGTCACACGAGCACCACAACTGCAGTCAAAACCGGTTATGCGCCGGTAAACGGCCTTAAAATGTACTGCGAGATTCACGGGGCCGGACACCCGCTGATCCTTCTTCATTGATCCGTTGCGCGCCTGAAATGTTCAACCGCACTCGTGAATCATCTGAACCTAGAAAAAGCTGACATAATGGGTTATTCGCTGGGCGGAGAAGTTGCGGTGCTGGTGTTTCGCGACGCCGATGCTGTCCGTACCGCGCACGCAGTTGAGTTTTTCGAACTGTTGGGGGGGCGGCAAGAAGGACGGCGGGTGGGAGGGCTCGGGTATCTCCAACGCCCGCCCGCCTTGCAATTCTTCCGGGCGCGACGCACTATACTATCTCTTTGTCTCCCGTACTGGCAGCAACAGTGTTGGGGTTTCTTAGGCGCAGCAGGCGTCAAAGTAATGTTTCGGAGCTCGTAGCACATGAAGAAGCCTCGCGTGAAACGCAGTTCCAGGGACAAGGGCAAGTCAACTCAGGGAAGCGTAGATGAATACCTCGCCTCCGTCCAGGAACCGGCGCGTAGCACTCTCAACAAAGTTCGCGCCAGTATTCGCTCGATGGTGCCGGCAGAGGCGACAGAAACAATCAGTTATGGCATGCCCGCGTTCCAATACAAAAAGGTGCTCCTATGGTATGCCGCGTTTTCCGACCATTGCAGTCTGTTTCCAACTGGGTCGGTAGTCGGGAAACTTAAAGACGAACTTACGGGGTACCGCGTCTCTAAGGGAACCATCCATTTCCCAGTGAACAAGCCGCTGCCTGCTGCTCTGCTCAGGAAGATCGTCAAAGCGCGGCTGGCAGATGTTGAAAGCAAGCAACGCGGGTGAGTCGGGGCAGCATGTAATATCCACCAGCAAAAACAGCCAATTAGTGATATCGGAATCAAACTCGTAACCACAACCTTGCAAGATGTCTGATTACGAGAGCATCCTGAACCGAGGTTTTTTGCACTATTCGCCTTTGGGGAACACTGGAGCACCGCAGCAACACGGCCGAAGCCATAGGGCAGCACTGACCAATACGAATTTGATCGCGTGCTAGTATCAAAAGGTGCTCACAAAACCCGCACTTCTGCTCGGTCTCGAAGGACGCGGCTCTTCTCGGTCTGAGTATCTTCCTTTACCAGGAAAACTACACGAGTTTGATCCTGTTCTCTGCCCTGTTTCTCTCCCCGGATCTCTTCATACTGGGGCGCAGTCCGAATCAAACATGCTGAAGGCTAGATAACGTCAATTGTTACAATCCGACATGTGATTACGCGTTTCGACCGTCGGTCAAATCTATTCCCCCATTATGGGTATGAGCTTTCCCTTTGCAGCAGGGAACTAAGGCCCGTTGGCCCGTGCGCAGCAAGTGTGAAATAGGCTGGTTAAGTTGTCGAAAGCACGATGCCCGTTTCGTGGTGAAGTATTGGGGATGGTTGTCGCAGACGCGAGGCCGGCGTGATCCGATTTTTATGGTCCACAGCTGCCACGGGGATTGCTAGGCATAATGGACGCGGCTAGTGAATATCACTTCGAAACCGGCCAACGGAGGGTAGCCGCCCGGAACAGCTGAACCCCTGAGGGTAAGTTGTGCTCCAGGTTCTGCTCATCGAC